>JAAZAH010000117.1 GCA_012514415.1 Sandaracinaceae bacterium | reverse complement strand
GGTCCGAATCGCGAGCGAGGCGCGATCGATCGCGGATGAGGAGATCGTTTCGCTCAGCGTCCGCGTTTGATCAGCACGCGGTGGCCCGAAAATACGCGCCGTAGAGCCGCGCGCGCTTCAACGATCCCGCTTCGTCGAACTCAAAGAAACCGAGCCCATCGCCCCGATCGACCAGACTCGGGAGAAGACAGGCCACGTTCCGCCCCGACGCGACAAGATCAGCCGGATGAAGCGTGAGGTCTTGAAGCTCCTCAAGCGTGAGCGGGCGATCGTCAAGTTCAACCTCCACGCCATCGAGTTTCCCGGCATGCACACCGCGGATAAAGGCGAGCACCGCCTCTTTTCCCTTCCTCTTCACGCCGCTCTGAGAGCCTTGGATGTAGGCACGCCCTTTCGACGGGCCGAGATAGCGCAGAATGCGATAGCTCGATAAGAGGACGCTGGCCGTGCCCCGGAGGCCTTGAGCCATGATCGCCTTCGACGTTCGCGACGATTCCCAATGCGCCGCAAGCCTCGCGATCTTGAGCCCGTCGGGCTCTTCCACAATCTCATAAAGGAGATAGGCGGGGACGGACATCGAGACGCCTGTCTGCATCGCCGTCTCGATCGTCACCATCCGCACGACGGAGCGTCGTCCGACGAGATCGAGCTTCGGCGCAAAGGCGACCCGATTCGGGCGGATGAAGGTATTCCAGAAACGATCGAGATCGTCACCGTCGCCGCGCTTGACGCAGGGCGGAGTGCCTACGGGATCTTCGACGCGCGCGCCCTCGGCGAACAGCGCGCGCCAAGCCTCGCGATCGTGCCGCCCCACGTGGAGGGGGGACCGCCGGACGAGCTCGAGCATGGCCTCCGCGTTCATCGGGTCTTCTCGACGATTTGCTCGTAATACCTCTTCATTCCGTCGATCTTCGCGTTGACATCGGGGCTCGTCATCGCGACACCGTACATCATCCAAGGGACGGTGATGATCTCGGTCACGCCCTCATCTCCGAGCCGCTTAAAACCGTCGGCATCGAAGACATCGGTGAGCACGGCTTGGATCTCGAAAGGCTCGTTCTCACGGCCCAGTTCGGAGCGAAAAACGCGGAGCTTCCCAAGGATCTCGAGGAGTTGATCCTTTCGGAGCATGGCCGAGGTCCAGCCGTCATAACGGGCGGCGCGGCGGAGTCCCGGGTTGGTATGCCCACCGATGATGATGGGCACACGCTTCTTCGGCGCCGGGCTCATGATGAGCTTCTCGAAGGAATAATGCTCACCTTGGTATTCGACCATGCCGCCGCCAAGAATGAGTTCGAGGATCTCGAGTGCCTCGTCCATCCTTTTCCCGCGCGTCGCGTAGTTTGCGCCGCACCATTCGAATTCCTCGGGCAGCCAGCCGAGCCCCGCGCCGAGAGTAAATCGGTCTCCGCTGATGGCGGCGAGAGACCCGACCTGCTTGGCGACGAGGACGGGATTTCGGACGGCCAGCTTCAAGACGCTCGTGGCAAAACGGATCTTCGAGGTCGCTGCTGCCATCGCTGCGGCGCCCACGAAGGGATCGATCCACGGCGTTTCGGCGCCCCACATGCGCGAGCCATCGCTTGTATAGGGGTAGGGCGCGCTGACTTTCTCGGAGTAGAAGATCGAATCGGGAAGGACGACCGTGTCGAACCCAATCTGCTCGGCGGCCTTGGCGATGGGAATGTATTGGTCGGGGTCGCACATGGCGATGGAGACGGCGAATTTCATGATGACCTCCTAGATTGTGATTGGGGGCTGGATGATGAATGCGCCCGCCTTGGGCGGGATGCGATGAGATCCACGAATCGGTTGGGAAAGGGCACGCCGACGAAGGCGCGATGCCGATGAATCCGCCGCAAAATGCGGCGCAACCACGGCGCCCCGAGGTTGATCCGTGCTCCGACGCTTTTAGCGCAGAAATGAGCCTAGATGGTGATTTTTAAGACGGGCCTCCAGCAGCCGGCGCATGAGCTCAAACCATGAGCTCGAACGTCGAGGACTCGGTGGCGGACGCATGAATCGATGGAGTGTGGGAGAGGGAAGCGCGTTTGAGCGGAACCGCTTGAAAGCGCATGGGCCGCGCTTTGGCCCTCCTCCCGGTTGAGTTTGAGCAAGACGCAACGTGGGCAGCGTATGAACGCTCCGGCGCCATGGTGAGACAAAGAAACGCTCACTCTATGTTGTATTAAAATAGGAATCTGTGAATTGTTCAATCTTAGCCAATAATGATATTATTATTCAGCGTCTTCTGCGACTCGAGCCGCAAAATCAATCCAAAGCATGCCGAAAAAAGATCGGCCTTAGAATGGCACTCTCACGAAACAATTCGATTGTCTTTGGCGAATTAAAAAGTCAGCGCGTCGATCCGTTTTACGGAAGTCGGTGGAAAATGCAGTGAATCTCGACGTTTACTTGCGAATTTACGACCGGATTCGACAGAGGATAAGATCTTTTCGAGCGAAGAAACTAATTTGTCATAGGT
>JAAZAH010000116.1 GCA_012514415.1 Sandaracinaceae bacterium | reverse complement strand
CCGTCGAGGCGTCTTCTGCTAGCCCCAGCCTTTGGCATAGCGCCCTTCGCTGTTCTTCGGTCATGACATTCTCCTCACCGCGCGCGTTGAGCGCGGATAGATGTAAGTTGGGTTTGTGAACGAGCCCGGCGCTGTTGAGCCGCACGATCTCCCCGTTCTTGCGATGGAGGAATGCGGGGGAAACGAAGCGGTACTCACGCTCGGCGACGGAGCGTCGCCCTCTAGGCGTCCATTCAACGCGCCCCCAAATGCCAGGAGCGCGCTCGCCTGCCTCGCGGACGACGTTGAGTTCTACGATCCACCCCGCGGCGGGCGCCTCATCGCCGGTGCCATCCGGACGCCTGCGCTCGCTCGCGTGCTCATAGTCAAAGGGGGCGGGGAGCTCGGCCTGCGACGCGCGCACGAAATCCTCGGGGCTCGGGAGCGTCCATTTGCGCCCATCGCGGCCGACGACCTCGGGGCCGAGTGGCAGCAGGTGAACCCACTCGGGGGCCTGCCCGTCGTTGCCGACGTGGAGCTCAGCGCAGAGCGCGCCGAGGAGCAGTTTGTGAGTCGTTTGGTCCACGACTCAGGCTTTCGCCCAAGTCATGGTACGTGGTCACCTGCTTGCCGATGCGGGGTCGCGATGATACCTTGTGAGCATGGACGAGAGCCCCACAACTACGCTGTCCGACGCGAGCGAGAACTGGCTGAAGATCCTCCGATGGGCCTGCGAGCGCACGGGCAAAGCCGAGCCGACCCAAGACGAGATCGACGAGGCCTATAAGCTCTGGGAGGCCGGGGAGCGCCCGCGGATGCCAACCTCTGAAGAGATGGACGCCGAGGTTGAGCGCGAGCTAAAAGAGACGTTGGAGCGACTCGGCTTAGCGTGATTTTACGCGTCGAGCCGGGACCCTGATCTGCAGCTCAGGCGAATAAACGATCACCTCTTGCTCGGCCACCCCACTAACCGGGGCAGCCAGCGCAGGGTCCACGCGGTGGGGTGAGAGCGCCTGCTCCACCGGGAGCTCGGCCATGACGACGACAGAGCCGAAGCGGCGAGCGACGGCCTCATCTGTGCTCCAGCTGGAGAGCGGCCGGAGGTTTATGGTCACTCCTTTGTCGCCGCGCGCGAGGCTCGCGCGAACGGAGTCCGCCTCGCGGCCGTTGAGCCCTCGGTAGAGCTTCATTTTTTTGAGGCGGCGCATCCCCAGCATCGCCTGGGTGGCGGCGTACCTCATCCGCATCGCGTCCAGCAGCTGGTCTGCGCTGCCGACGCGGGCTGTGAAACTAGCGCCGTGCTCCTCCGCTGTCTTGGGAGGCCGTCCGCTGGCGCCATCATAGGGCGCTGCGTCGCCCATCATGACCCGGGCTGCAGCAGCGTTTGCGTCGGTCGATACGGCCTTCCACTCTTTGAGCCATCGGTTCGACAGGCGCGCCAAGTCGCGGTTCATATAGGCTTGGATATCGCCGACGTCCTTGACGCCGGGCACGCGCGCTAGATCACGAGCTCGCGCCGTAAAGGTCGCCATGCGCTCCTCGGCCTCGCGGGAGGCGAACGGGAAGGACGCGGCGGGCTGCTGTGGCGAAGCTGGCGGAGTAGGGGGCACCCCGCCCGGCGTCCGCAGCTGCGTCGGCGGTCGGTGGAAGCCCGGATCGACGCCCTTGGGCACGCGCTCCTCAACCCCGGTCCGCTTGTTTTTGAAGTCGACGTAAACAGTCGCCGGTCGCTCCGTGCGCACGGGCACCTGTTCTGACTGATCGACATGGCCCGTGGGGATCCCATCTGCGCCGAGGACGGGCTTCGGCTCTGGCGCCGTGATCCCGCTCTTCTCGAGCCTCGCAGCCTCGCGCCTCGACACCTGCCGCACCCAGCATTTGCAGCCCCATCCGTTGGGCGGGAAATGCTCGCGCCAGAATGGATCGTCGACGTGGAGTAGGAGGCCATGCCACTCGACGTGCTCGGGGCGATGCTCCTTCGAGGGTCCGAGCTGATAGAGCAGATAGGGATGGGTATCCTTCGTCCGCTGGATGCGCTCCCATTGGCCCGCAGCGCGCGCGGTGCGCATCGCACAGTCGGCGATCGACGCGTCATTTTCCGCCCGTCGAGTGGGCTACAAGCGGGCTACAGCCAAAAAAGAAAGCCCCTGACCTGCTCGCCGCGACCGGCATTTCATGAGCAAAATCAAGGGCTTGCGCTGGAGCCACAAACCGGACTTGAACCGGTGACCTACGGTTTACGAAACCGTTGCTCTACCAACTGAGCTATTGTGGCACCCCGAAGGGGACGCTCATGTAGCTCGAGTTTCGCGAGCTGTCAACCTCGAGCGCGCACGTGATGGCTCTCCTCGAATTTTTGGCGGACCGCCCAAGGTGTCGTTGTCTTTAAGTGCGAATAAAGGCATGATCCGCCGGCTTGGTGCACGGTCTAAATTTGCTCAAGCGTGCGATCCGCGCTCTCTCAAGGTCCCGATGTCCCGCTTCCATTTCTTCGCGTTCGCGCTCCTCGCGCTCCCCCTTCTGACCGGTTGCCCCCCGACGCTCAGTCAATCCGCCAACGAGGGCTACGATCGAAAGCTCGCCGAAGCCTCCCGCCATGCCCGGGCGGGACGTTACGAGCAAGCCTCCGAGAGCTATGCGGAGGCCTCGCGCCTTGCAACGCGACGGGTCGACCAGGATGAGGCTCGCTATCGTCAGGCTCGCACTCTGATGCGCGCGATGCGCTTCGAAGAAGCCGTCGCGATCCTCGATAAGATCGGCGATCGACAACCCACCTCTCGCCGCACCTCACGCGCCGTCTACGACGCCGCCCGCGTCCGCTACGAGTACCTCGAACAATACGATCAAGCGCGCGAGGGATTCGAACGCGTTATCCGCGATTATCCCGACGATGGCCTTGCTCATCGCGCGATCTATTTCCTCCTCCTCGATCTCAAGCGGCAGGGACGCGAAGAAGAATCCATCGCTTTTCTCGAAAAGCTCTACGAAGCATCGGGCACCACGACCCTCGGTGACGATATCTTGATGGAGCAGGCCAAGCTCTACGAGCAGCGCGGAGATAAGCTGAATGAGAAGCGCACGCTCGCAAAGCTGGTGCGCAACCACCCCTACCCTTCAGGCCACCTTTGGGATGAGGCTCTGCTCCGGCTCGCCGATCTCTTGGTCGAGGAAGGCGAGATCGAGGCGGCCATCGCCGCCCTTGAACGCATCGTCGCCGAGCACGAGACGACGACGATCATCGGAAGCTATACGCGGACGGCAATGCCTGTGGCGCTTTATCGAATCGGGCTCCTCTACCGCGATGAGGCACGCGATCTTGACCGCGCAGAGCAAGCCTTCGATCGCTTCCCCCGCCTCTTCCCCGACTCGACGCTCGCCGACGATGTGCTTTACGAGCGCGGCGCAATGTGGCTCGATGCGGGCGACGCCGACCGCGGCTGCCGGCACCTTCGGACGCTCCTCGATGAATATCCCGTGGGGCGCGCGCGAAGGGCGGGTGCGGCGCGCTTCGAGAGCGAATGCTCCGAGAGCTGAGCGCAGAGAGCACACGAAAAAAAGAGAGCTCCGCGCCTCGACGAGGAGGCATCGGAGCCCTCTAAATTCATTCGCCTTATCCGACCCGCGAGCTCAGCCCCGCGTCCGCGCGGACGCTAGAGATCGCCGTCGGGATCGTCGAAGTCGAGCTCGTCGTCGAGATCGTCTGCGTCGAGGTCGTCTTCTTCGTCTTCTTCGTCGTCATCGAGCGCAAACTTCAAGTCGATGCCCACATCCGTGAGCTGCTGCTCGATCAGCTCAAAGAGCTCCGACGCATCCTCACCCGACCATTCGTCGAGAATATCCGTAATGAAATCGAAGAAGTCACCCGAGTCGATGCGGCGCTCGATCTCTTCGATATCGTCATCCGTGAAGGCCTCGATGAGGTCCTCACGGAGCGTTTCGTAATCGCCCTCTTCGATGGCTTCTTCGATGCTGGTGCGGATCTGGCGAACCGCAGCTTTTTCGAGATAGATCTCCACGGACGACGCTCCCTTGATGAGTGTTTTTCTGGAAGCCCAGCGCGCCCGGATGGCGCATTCGGCGCGTACTATAAGAGTCCGCTGTTCGGTGTCAACGGCTATGCTCCTTAGAGCACACAGACTTTCCTCGTCAAATAAAATCATGCCGTAGAACGCATTCTCGGATAGGTTGGAGATCCGGGGAGCCCCCGACCATGAAGATGAGCTCTTGGAGGCGAAGGATGCGCGCCGATTGGCGACTCGTGGCGGCCTCTTCGCTCGCCCTCGGCCTTCTGCTGGGTGCCGCGAAGGCAGACGCCGAGCCATTCGCCCTCCCGCCCTCGCCCGACTCGCTCCCTCCTTTCTTATTGGGCGTCGTCGAAGGGAGCATCCTGGGCGGTGTTTACACGAGTCCGCTCTGCCCTTCGGGGAGCCAATGCGTTCTCAACACTGGCGGCGGCCTTGGGGCTCGGATGGAATGGCGCTTCCCGAAATACGTCTCGACCGGATTGGGCGCCGAACTCCTTTTGATCGACGGCGCGGCCCTGTACGAGATCGGAACGATGCAGACGCTCCGCTACACGCTCCGGATTCTCGGACTCCGAAAGTGTCGCATCCACCCTCTGCTTGATTTCGCCGCGGGAGTGGCGCTCTTTGGCGATAGCTTCACCGTCGATACCTATGGCGGCTTCGCCGATCTGCGTGGCGGTATCGAGGTTGAGCTGAGCCCACCGCTTGCCGTCGACTTCAGCTTTGGCGCGCGCACAATGATGTTCGCCCGTTATCGAACCGCCCTCGATGGGATCGAAAGAGCGTCGAGCCACGCTCCGATCATCGCCCTGAGTTTTCACGTCGGCTTCGTCATCATGCCCCGGACGACCAAACCTCGCGCGATGCATCAACGACGGGGCGCGCCGAATCATTTCCAGCCCGATGCACGCGAGTGAAATCGCCAGAGAACTAGAAAATTCCAGGGATTGGATCTCGGAGTGCGAGCCGCGTTAGGATATAAGGGGCACACGCTCCCTCATAAGGGGATATTTCAAGGTTGACTAACGATGGGAAAAGGGGTTCCAGTGCCTTATGCGTTGCGGTAATTGCGGCACGGAAAATGTGGCGACGAGCCGGTTCTGTTCGGAGTGCGGCTCGCCCCTAGCGCAGACCTGTGCGGTCTGCGGGGCGGAACGTGCCCCCAACCACAGCTTCTGCATTCAATGTGGACATCCTGCGGAAGGAGCCCCGGTGGCGGCATCCGCGAGCGCGCCTTCGCCCGAGGCGGGACGCATCACCGCCTCGCCGGCGGCCCCAATGATCGCGCATTCACCCGCGACTGCACCCAAACCGGTTGGACCGTGCATTCGCATCATTGACGCACACGGGCAGCTTGGACCGCGGATGGAGATCGACGGCGATCGCACCGATCTTGGCCGCCTCGAGGGCGAACTCACGCTCGAAGACGATCCCTTCCTCGACGCCCGCCACGCGCGTTTTGAGCGGAGGGAAGGCCGCTATCACGTCCTGGATCTCGACTCCGTCAATGGTGTCTTCATTCGCATCAAAGAGCGGACACCCCTTCGAGATGGCGATCGCATCCTCTTGGGCCGTCAGCTTCTGGCGTACGATACGCTCCATCCGAGTGAGGCCACACGCGCGCCCATGATGCTCCGTGGTGTCCTCGTCTTTGGATCGCCCGCCGAAGCGGCGTACGCAAGACTGACTCGAATCACCACGGAGGGGCTAGGCCGCGACGTATTTTATCTGTATCGTCCAGAGACGATGCTAGGACGCGAAAGAGGCGATCTCGTTTTCTCGGATGACGCCTTTCTATCGAGGGGCCATGCGCGCATCTCGTTTGATGCGGCAAGCCATCAGGCGTATATCGAGGACCTTGGCTCCTCAAATGGCACATTCCTGCGCGTCCGCGGGGCTCAACCGCTCTCGGACGGCGATGAGCTCCGCATCGGTCGTCATCTTTTCCGCTTTGAAGCGGGCAGCGCAGCTGGTGATGGGGCGGGCACTCCATGAGCGTATCGGGATCTGAAGGGCCGGGAACGAGCGGGGTCGATCCGCGTTCGGAGCCGACACGGCGCATCGCGACGCTGGAGGATGAAAGCGTCGGTGGAGCCGTGCGGCTCACGGCCTTTGGCGCGACCGATGTGGGGCTTGTCCGTGAGCATAACGAGGACAACTTCGTCTTTGTCGATCTCGAGACCCGAAAGCGGCTCGATGCGGGCGGCGAGGCGATCGAGACCGAGCTCGGAACGCGCGGATTCTTTGCCGCCGTCTGCGACGGAATGGGCGGTGCCGCAGCCGGCGAGGTCGCGAGCCAGATGTGCGTCGACATCCTTGCCGAGCTCCTGCTCGAAGGCGATCCGCCGAGCGATCGCGATGAGTTCGCTCAGCGCCTCGTCGATGCGATTCAAGAGGCCGGAATCCGCATCTTCGGCGCCGCGAAAATGGATCGTACGCGGCGAGGCATGGGCACAACCTCCACCGTGGCTGGGATGATCGACGAGATCCTCTTCGTCGGGCAGGTCGGGGATAGCCGCGCTTATGTGCTCCGCCAAGGTGAGCTCCGCCTCATCACCAAAGATCAGAGTCTGGTCAACCAACTCATCGAGGCGGGACAGCTTACGGAAGAAGAAGCCGAGAGCTTCGAACACTCCAATATCATCCTCCAAGCGCTCGGGACGACCGAACGCGTCGCCGTCGATCTCACCTTCCTCGAGATGCGGCGCGGGGATCGGCTGATGCTCTGCTCGGACGGTCTAAGTGGCCTCGTTCATTCAAGCGCGATCGCCGAAACCCTCCGGACAATTGCTGATCCCGAAGAGGCAGCGCGCTCGCTCATCGCTCAGGCGAACGAAGGTGGGGGGCACGACAACATCACCTGCCTCATCATTGACTTCAACGGCCCTGGTCTTCAGCCGCCGAGCGACGATGCGCTCCCGAGCTATCAGCAATACCCGCTCGCCGGCAAGGACGCCGAGCGCGCCATCGTCACGCCTGCGCGTGAGCCTTCGGTTAAGACGGTCGCACAAAAACCCGGCGCCGACGTCAAACGCGGAAGGGCGACGCAGGGCGAGAACGTTCCCTCGAGCGCCCCGCTTTGGAAGCATCCCTTCGTCGTCTTTTTCTTGGCGCTTGGCGTGGTTCTTCTTCTCGCCACCGTCTCGGGCATCTTTTCGAGCGACGATAAGAGCGCGGACGGCGCGCAAAAGCATCCCACCACGGATGCGATCCGAGCGCCCGTCGAGGTCGCCATCACAAGCGAGCTTCCTGCGAGTGAGCTTTATATCGATGGGGCGAAGGTTGGCAACCTTGAGTCCGGTCAGACGCTCTTCCTCGAGCTTCGCCCGGGCGCGTACCGAGTGGAGGCGCGTCAAGGCGACGAAGTACTCTCCCGCTCCGATGTGCTTATCCGGCCGGGACGCGATACGACGATTGGGCTTCGGCCTTCCGCGTTCGACGACGGCGCATACGACGATCTCATCGACGAAGAGAGCGTCGACGAGGAGCAGGCGCCTCAGCGAGGAACGGCAGCGCCCGCGATCGCTCCCCGAGACGCCCAAGGCCGAAGTGATTCGGGCTCCCCAAGCCGCGAGGGACGTGAGCGCGCCGAGCCTCGAGGCGATGGTGCGACGGATCAAGTCAAGGCAGCGCCCGGCCCTGCCCCCACATCGAGCGATACGCACCCCGAGGACGCGACCGATCGCAGCGGCGCGGCGAAGGGCGAAACGCGATCCGAAAAACAAGACGAGAAAACGTCTGAGCCCAAGTCCGCCCCCAGATCAGAGCCCGAAACCTCCGCTTCCCCCGGTGTGAAACAAGAGCCCGAGGCCTCGGCTCCTGAAACGGCGCCCGCTCCGTCCAAGGACCT
The DNA here is from genome assembly GCA_012514415.1 of Sandaracinaceae bacterium. Lineage (GTDB taxonomy): Bacteria > Myxococcota_A > Polyangia > Polyangiales > Houyiibacteriaceae > JAAYBZ01. The sequence continues at coordinate 12,765 of JAAZAH010000116.1, read as the reverse complement.
CGCTCAAGACTCTCCCAAGCCTCCCGCGACACCCGAGGGCGGACTAGACGCCCCTAAGCCCGCCACCGGAAGTGAGAGCGGTCTCCCGAAGGCGAGTGCGGGCGTGGACAGCTCGAGCGACTCGGCCGAGTCCGAAAACGTCGGCGCAGCGAAGGGAGCTCGCGCGAGCGATGATTCGCTTCATCAGGACCGATAGCGAGGAACGCGGTGCACGATACACCGTAAAAAAACTGCCGATCCTCCTTGGACGGGCTCCCGACGCGGATTTGCGTCTCGATCCGCATCGCGATCTCGACGCTTCTGCGCGTCACGCCGAGATCTTTCTTCACGAGGGAGGGCTCTTCATTCGCGATCTCGGAAGCCGGAATGGAAGCTACCTCAATGGACGCCGACTGAGCGAGCCCGCGCGCATTCGGAGCGGCGATGAGATCGAGCTCGGGTATGGCGGTCCGCGCTTCCGCATCACCGTCGAAATCGAGGGGCTCATCGATCCATCGGCCGAGCTCGACCCGCCTCGAGACCAAGGTGGGAATGTCGGCGCTGTAGGGGATCCCAAGGTGGACGAGTTTGCCGAGACGATCGCCTTTGCGGCCGAGGGGGCTCATACGGCTGGACGCGGCGAAGACGCGATCGAGTCGAGTCGAAGGGAGGAGACAGTAGAGGCAGACGAGGGTGAAGACACGCTCCTCATGGACGGGCCGATCCGCGACGCCCTCATCGAAAAGGCCCGCAGCGCTTCCGCCTCCCAACGCGCAACCGAAGCGTCACTCGCGCGCAGCGAAACCGCAGAAACCCTTCTTGTCGAGGCGATCAAAGAGCGAGAGATGATCGCTCAGCTCGAGCGAGAGAATCGAAGGCTACGGATCAAGACGCTCGTCCTCTCGGTCCTCCTCGGCGTCTCGATCATCCTCAGCTGGCTTTACTTTTCGCGCTGAGAGACGTCGCTCAGGCGCGCTCGAGCCTTCGCGAATATGGAAGGAATGCGAGCGCGACGAGGACCATCAGCCCTGCGAAGAAAAGATAATAGTTCGCGCCCTGAAGGAGCGGCTCGCCGGCGTCGTCTGTGAGAAGAAGGTTCACTCCTCCGGCGAAATAGTTCCCTAGCGACACCCCGATAAAATAGACCGACATCACGGCCGATTTCATCGACTCGGGGGCGTCGCGATAGAAGAGTTCGAGCGCGGTGGGTGAGACCAAAACTTCGGCCGAGGTGATGAGAACGTAGGGGATGACGAGCCAAAAGAGTGAAAGCGCGATGTCCCGACCTAGGAGCGTCTCGTAATACGCTGACACCGCGAAGGCGATGGGGGCGATGAAGAAACCGATGCGCAACCTCGCGATGAGGCTCGGTCCGGCGCCACCGCCGAAGCGGGGGAAAATGACTCGCGAAAAAAACGGGATGAGAAGCAGGATAAGGAGCGGATTGAGAAACTGCATCTGCGATGAGCTCAGTGAAAAAAGCCCGAAGAAATCTCCCTCCATCCGCTCGCCTTGGATGACCCAAGCCGAGCTGATCTGATCAAAGAGCGCCCAGAACATCGCGATGAAAAGCCACGAAACGAGCGCGACGCGAAGGAGGACGCGCCTTCCCTCGTCCGAAAAGATCTCGCGACAAAACGCGGGGCCCGCTGGCGGTCGATGCACAAAGCGATGCCGGCCGGAATAAAAAACAAGCGTCGCGAGCAGCATCAATAGCCCCGGGACGCCGAAGGCGACCTGTGGACCGTAGCGCTCAAGGAGAACCGGCGTCAGCAGCATGCTGATCAACGCGCCCAGGTTGATCGACATATAGAACCAGCCGTAGACGCGACTCAGCTGATGCTGATTCATCGGGCCGAATTGATCGCCAACATGCGCTGAAACGCATGGCTTGATCCCGCCGGCACCAAGCGCGATCAGCCCGAGCCCGATGAAGAGACCCATGCGTGTCTCGTCAAGCGCGAGCGCAAGGTGTCCGAGGCAGTAGACGATGGAGAGCGCGAGGATCGTCCGATACTTTCCGATGAAGCGATCGGCAAGGACGGCTCCGAGAACAGGCGTAAGATAGCTCGTTCCCATGAAGATATGAAAGACCGCTTTCGCCTCACCCTCGCTCATTGTCGCGAGCGCCCCACTCGAATCGAGAAGGTGCGTTGTCATGAAGGCGACGAGGATGGAGCGCATCCCATAAAAGCTGAAGCGTTCGGCGGCCTCGTTGCCGATGATATAAGGGATGCCCCGAGGCATTCCGGAGGTGGCCTCGGGGATCTCTCGATAGCGACTCATCTGGCGTCTTTTTCGGAGCGTAGGAGGTTCGGACGCAGCGGATATTCCACACCCCTCAGCTCGGCCCGATGCCGCTCGAAACGCCGTCGCACCTCATCGATCGTCAGTCGATCGGCGGGACGCTGTCGGAGCATCATCGCGATGGTCTCGGCGATCCCACGAAAACGCGAATCGGCTGCGAGCTCAGCGAGCCGGGTCGGATAGCCATCGTGACTGATGTGCTGCGCGACATACCCCATGTGGTTCGGCGCCGAAAATAGCGTCTCTTGGGTTAAAAGCTCATAGGTAAGGCAGCCGAACGAATAGAGATCGGCCGCGATCGCCGAATGATCCGTCGCCGTGGTCCAGATCTCAGGCGCGCCATATTCGATCGTTCCGCAGCCCGGACGTACCGACCGACCTGCGAGCCCGAAGTCGACGAGAACAGGGCTCCCGTCACCGGTGCGCACGATGATATTCGAAGGTTTGAGATCGAGGTGACCGATCCCGGCCCTATGCATCGCTTCGAGGCCCGCCGCGACACCGTCGAGGATGGACATCGCCGAGTCGAAGTCGAGCCGACCGCTCTCGAGCAGGCGCTCAAGGTGGGGGCCTTCGATGTATTCCATCACCAAGATCGGTTTCGGCTTGGCAGCGACATCGAAGGTCACAAAGCGCGCCAGATTCGGATGCGACGGGAGCGCAAGGAGCGCCTCCGCCTCGTCTCGGAAGAGCTGCATGAACTCGGCTTCGCTCAGCGTCCGTGCAGCCGATCCCCGATAGTCGGGGACCTTGAGCGCATATCGAGTGAAATTCTTTTCGTCGCGATCGTCGGCGCGCCGCGCGATGAAAACCGTTCCTCCGGCTCCCGTACCGATCGATCGGATGATGTAGAAGCCGCCGAGAATGCGGCTCGGCGGGATCCATGCCGGGAGCTTGACGGCATCGTCGGGCGGCGCGGGTCGAAAGCTTGCGGATTGACGCGCCGGCCCATCGATCGGGAGCGACGCGACCCGATCGAGAATCACGATCACGGCGTCCGAAACGGCTCCCGGCAGCGCGCGTTGAAGGGCGCGCTCTGCCCTTCGCTTTGGCAGCTCAATCTCTCTCGGTTCACCCTTCGCCGCTTCCTCGAGAGCTCGCTCGAATTCTCGCAGTGCATCGAGGATCCGCGTGCTCACCTTGGCCGAGTACCCGAGGCGATTGCGCGCTCCGTGGACGAGGCGCCAGAACGCTTGGAGCGCTGAACCTAGCTCGCGAAGGCCTTGGCTGCCCGCCTCGACGTCGAAGAGCTCGACGAGCGAAGGGGCGCGTCCGATGTTTTCGAGCGCAAAGATCAGCTCGAGGAGCGACAGACGTAGCGCCTCGACCCTCGCGGAGCTATCGAGTGGGAGTGCGCTCGCCAGTTCGCGGAGGCGATCGATGGCCATTCTCGCGCCGCTGCCCCCTTCGGGGAGCTCGCTCAACGTACGAACGAGCCGAGAGTAGGCACGAAGGGCCTCGATGAGCGCCGGGTCCATCGAAGCCTCCGCCATCGTATCGATATCGTCGGCCGAGCGGATGAACGCCCCAACCAGGACGAGTGCATCGCTGATCTCGATCACCTCGTCGCGGACAAGCCCATCGAGCGCACGCGAGGCAGTTGCCGCAAGCGCGCGATGAAGGATGTCGATGCGATTGAGCGAGAGGCGCGAAAGAATCGTCCGCGCGACGTCGAGCCGAAGTTTTCCACCCTCAGAGACGGGTCGCTCGCCATCGACGATGTGAAGGAGCGTCCGAAGTTTCTGCACCCGGAGGCTCGGATGCGGCAGCTCGGTATCCAGCGGATCCACCTGCTCCTCGAAGCGAATCAGATGAGCGCCAAGACGGCGGATCAGCTGATCATGCGATCGCTCGCCTTCCGATTCCTTTTCCCGGCTTCGGAGAGCAAGTAGCTGGCGGAGGGAGTCTTTTGCCAGGAGCGCCCGGTCAAACTCGCGGAGCGCTGCGGCAAGCTTTAGTCTTCCGCTCTGTGTCGTGATGTCAGCGCGCTCGATGAGCGCGACGCGTGCTTCGGCTGCGTTGAGGAGGCGATCGGCGGCCTCTTCCACCTCGCTCACACTTCGCTCGAGGTAAAGGTGGACGGCTTCATGAACCATCTGCGGGAGGCTCTTTCGAGGACTCGTCGAAGGCTCGAGCTCTTGAAGCATCGAGCGATGCCGAGCGAGCTCTCCATCGTCGTCGAAATCTGTCTGCTCGAGGCTCGCTTCGATCCGCTTCATAAAGGATTGGATCGCTGGAACGAGTGGCGAAGGATCGGCGGCCTCTTGCGCAACGGTCGCGAGGATTTCTCCCGTAAAGATGGTGCCGCGAGACACAGCGAGCGGGAGGATCTCTTCGACCGCCCGGGGGACGGTGTCGACCGCCCTCGACAGACCAAGGATATACGCCTCGGCAATGCCTGGATCGTGCGTAAGGAGCTCCGATTGGAGAAGTCGCTGCGCTTCCTCAAGTGCCTCCGCCGTCCGAACCGAGAGGCTCGCCGCAAGCGATACCGCGGCGCGACGCCATTCCGTAATCCCGCGAGTGATATCGAGCTCTTCGCGGATGCGTTCGGCAAGCACCGGGCGTGCACTCGAGAGGTGCCCCCGCGCAATGGCGACGTGACGATAGACGAGCGACTCACGATCGGCGAGGAGGCGCTCGAAAGCCTGCTCGAAATCGGGAAGCTCGAGCACCTTCAGCGCATCCACATCTTTTTCGACGAATCGCGCCGCGACCTCGGCCGCGACACATTCGATGAGTCGCGCTGCCCTTCGCCGCGATGCAAGCGCGCCGATCGATGGCTCGATGATCCATTCACGGCGGAGGTCGCTTCGTGTCGCGATCGCAAATGCGAGCGAGTTGATCTTTGGAAGGCGCGCGTGCGGGAGCTCAAGCGAGAGTGCGACGCGCGCTTTGATGGCTGGCCCCGAGAGCGCGCGTTTCGCGCCGCTCGCTAGGAGAGATGCAAGACCGACGAAGACCGGAGCGCTCCCTTCATGAAGGCGCGTGAGGATCTCGCGGCCGAGCTTACGTTTCAGGTCACCTGGCGGCAGAGCGTTTGCGAGTTCGAACAGCGCCGCTCCCGCGGCCTCCTCCGAAAGGAAGCCAAGATCGTCAAAGAGGCCGTATTCGTCGGCCTTGATGAGCCCACGCTCGAGCGCGTCCGCGTCGAGGCCTTCAAGCGGCAGCGGCCGACGCGAATCGGAAACGAGCGCTGCAAGGGTCGCAACCGCGTCCCGGAAGCTTGCCGCGAATTCCTGACGATCCGCGATCTCATGCAAGCCGACAAATCCGTCGATCCGATCTCTAACCTCGTTCACTGCGAATCTTCTGAGGGGGCATTAGGGATCTCGATCCCGATCCCGGCGAGGAGACGGAGGGCGTTGCTCTGCTTCACCACTCCCTCACGCAGAGCATAGTCGAAGACCATCTCCCCGTCGCGGATCACATCTGTAAAGTGTTGATTCTCGACGCCCGCGCGTTCGTTTTCAAGCTTGGTGAGCTCGAAATCGTGCGTTGCGACAAGACCCATGGCGCCGCGATCGAGAAGGTGCTCGAGGATCGCACGCGATCCGGCAAGCCGCGCTTCGGCATTGGTGCCCCGGAGAAGCTCATCGAGAAGGAAGAAGATCGGAGGCTGCTCGTCCGCGCCTTCGATGACGCCGCGGATCCGCTGAAGCTCGGCATAATAATAGCTGGCGCCCGCTTGGAGGTCGTCGTCGATCCGCATGCTCGTCCGCAGCCTGACCTCGGGCATGCGGAGCCTTCGCGCGAGCACCGGTCCGCCGGCAAGCCCGACAGCAATCGCAAGCCCTACAGACCGAAGCAATGTGCTCTTTCCTGCCATATTTGAGCCCGTGATGATGAGAAGCGACGAGGGTCCTTTGAGAAAAAGATCGTTGGCGACGCGCTCCTCGGGCTTAATAAGCGGGTGGGCGAGCTCCTCGGCTTCGAAGGGCGAACCGGGCGGAGCGATCTCAGGATAGACGCTTTCCGGCTCGATGGCGCGGAAGGTGGCGAGCGCAACCAAGGCCTCGAGCTCACCAAGTGCGATGAAGGCCTCCTCGAAGCCCTCACGATGCTTTTCGCGAAACGCGATGAGCCCGCGTGCGACATGAAGGTCCCAGAGAAGGAGCGTATCGAGGATGAAATGAACCGGGAATTGATGCCGCAGATCCGCAAGGGAGATTCGGGTCTCGAGCTCAGCAAGGGTGACCGAAGGCTTTCTCCCCGCAGGGAAAGTACGCTCTTTCATCTCACGAAGGAGCGAAGACTCGAATTGCTTCTCCTCGACGACCTTCCACATGGCGAAATACGCATCGAGGTTCCCCTTCTTGGCAGAGACGAGATCGAAGAGCGGGCGAAAGCGGGCGCCCTGGGTCATCGAAACGAAAAATTGCGCCAGGACGCCGACGCCAAAGGGTGCGTAGGAGATGACTCCGGCGCTCGCGGCGATAAGAAGACCGACGACAATTGGCGGAGAGATCCACGCATAGAGCGAGAGCCATGCGGGCAGCCCCTCGGTCCCTTCCTTCAAAAAGACGAGGAAATCCCTGGGGTCGAGGCGCTCCTTGATGAGGATCGCAGACTTCGATTGGGTCTTCATCGTCCTCCCCGAGACGCTCGCTTCGAAACGTTCGCGGAAAGCCAGGTCGCGCGCTAACTCTTCCACAGCCTCCTGGCGCGCCGGGAGTGCTTCTCGGGGCGCAGGTTCGCCGAGGAGCCGAAGAAGCGCCTCCTCACCCATGACGCTTTGTGTCGTGTCGATGCGATGCGCGAGCGACTTCGGACCGAAGAGATCGACATCGCTCGCGTAGGCGTGTCCGCGCGGCGCGGATGGCCCCGAGGGGAGGCGCGCGAGATAGCTTCCGTCGATGCGCATCAGGTGACGATCATGCACGCCGATGAGCGCTTCGAGCTCGGCGATACGGAGCGCGATCCGCGAGTGGTAGTAGACCATCGCAAAGAAGAAGACGACCGCCGCGCTGCCTGTTGCGAGCTGCGCTCTATCGAAATCACCCGCGCCGCTGATCAACAAGATAAGCGCAGCGAGGAAGCTGAAGAGACGAATGAGCGAGACGCGGCTGCTCCGGCTCTCTTCATCTTCGAGGACACTTTTCAGCGCCTGGATGCGCTCTCGGTGTCTCTCCTCCGGGCGCGGCGCCGTGCTTTGGCTCTCCATTGATTTCGTTCTACGTCATCTCAGGCGGTGATGCTCAATAAAGCGCTTCACCTCGCAGACTGCAGCTCGGCAAGGAGCGCTCTCCCCGCCTCCTTCGCACGCTGAAACGACTCGCGCTCACGCATCTTTTCGCGAAGCGCGAGCGCCTTCGGTCCGAGCTCGGTGACCTTCGCCATCACCGTCCATTCGAGCTGGGCCCCGAGCGCGAAATCCGCCGCCGAAAGTTGCTCTCCAAGAACATACGGCCCCTCGCCAATCAGCAACTCGAGCGCCTCGAGGGTCGTGTCGAGTGCGCCGTAGCCGATCGCCATCCGCGCCCTTTCGCCTTCGACCGTGCGTCCGAGGAAACGATCAAAGAGCGCGTATTCGAGCGTTCCCGCCGAAAAGAAGAGCGCTCTCAGATATTTCGCCCGAGCGGGATCCTCGAGTAGCGGCGCGTAGCGGCCGGGTGCAAACCGATCGGCGAGATACGCGTAGATGGCTGCCGATTCGGTGATGATGAGATCTCCGTGTTGAAGCGTCGGAAGCTTCCCCATCGGGTTGATCGAGAGATATTCCGCTTCTTTATGTTCGCCTCCCGCGATATCGATGGTCCGGTACGCATAGGGCACGCCGAGCTCTTCGAGGAAAACGTGAACGCCGCGTCCGCGGGTCCAGGGGTGACTGTAGAAAACGAGATCTTTACTCATCGGCTGCTCCTTATCGCGCTGGCCACGCCGGCCATGTCGGCATGTGAATCCGACCGCGATCGATACGCCCGCACGTCGAGATGCGGATTCAAGGATATCCCCTCTGCGCTCATCGCGGGATTGAAATCCGGCGAAAACCGGACGCTATTGACGCGATCTTGGATCGCACTCTACTTTTAAAAGATCATGTCCCGCTTTTTCACACCGCCCATCCCCAACGGATGGTTTCAAATCGCCTATAGCGATTAGCTCACACCCGGAACGGTCATGCCGCTCCGCTATTTCGGCAAGGACCTCGTGGCTTTCCGCACCGAGAGCGGACAGGTCGCTGTCCTCGACGCCTTCTGTCCGCATCTCGGCGCGCATCTCGGTCATGGCGGCGTCGTCGAGGGCGAGACGATTCGCTGCCCTTTTCACGCGTGGACTTTCAACACGCAGGGTGAATGCGTCCATGTACCGTATGCCAAAATCAAGCCCAAGAAGGCCACGATTCAACCCTGGATCGTGCGCGAGCTCGCGGGGCTCGTTATGGTCTGGCATCACGCTCAAGGTGCGCCTCCCGAATTCGAACTCCCTGAATCGATCCCCGAGGCGGAGAGCGATGAGTGGACGGCGTTTGAGCGCCGAAAATGGGAGATCCGCACGCGCAATCAGGAGATGGCCGAGAACGCCGTCGACTCCGCGCATTTCCATTATGTGCACGGGACGAAGAACATCCCGCAGTCCGAGGCCACGGTCAATGGCGCCGTGCTGCGCGTGTTCTCGGACGCTGGCATGGAGACGCCGCGCGGCGTGGTTGAGGGCTCCATCGAAAGCCTCTCCTACGGCTTTGGCCTCGCCATCGTGCGTTTCAAGGGCGTCGTCGAGACGCTCGTTCTCGAATCCACCACACCCATCGACGGTGAGCGGGTGCACGCTCGCTTCGCTTTCTCGGTGAAGAAGGTCGGAGGTGCGGACATCACGCGCGGCGTGGGCAAGGCCTTCATCAACGAGGTCTCGCGGCAGCTCGAAGAGGACATCCCGATCTGGGAAAATAAGATCCAGCACCGAACGCCTCTTCTTTGCGACGGCGATGGTCCGATTGGGCTCTTTCGTCGGTGGGCGAGTCAGTTCTATTCGTGGCCCGAGGGCCAACCGGAAGCCTGAGCTTTCCCTGAACGCGCGGGGGAGCAGATTCCGTTGAGGCCCTCTACTTTTCTGGAGCCCTCTAGGGGGTGTTTCGGATATCATGACGCGCCATGCGTGCGTTTCTCCCCCCCTCTCACCTCCGCAGCCTCACCCTGCGCCCTGCCGTCACTCTTTTGCTTTTTGCGTTTTTCGCCGCGCCAGCGCCGACCCTCGCTCAAGATCAAGCGAGCGCCGAGCATGAAGCGCTCGCGGTTCGAGCCGAAGAGGCCTACCACAACCTCGAGATCGATGAAGCGATTCAGCTCATCGATGAAGCGCTCGGCGCGTGTGCGATGCAATGCGAAGCGCAGGAGCGTGCGCGGCTCTTCGTCCTCCGGGGGATCTTCGTCCACGGCCAGCCCAATGGCGGTGACGAGGCCCGAGAGGACTTCAAGCGTGCACTCCGGCTCGATCACGAAGCGAGCGTGCCGACCATGCTCTCGACCCCAGCGATCGAAGCGCTTTTCTCGGAAGCACGCGAAAGTGTTCCGCCGCCCCTAGAGGAAAGCCCCCGGGCTCCGAGCGAGCTTCCCGAAGGCGCACGTCTTAGCTGCTCCCTCGACACCGATTGCGCGATCGGCGAGAGCTGTGAAAACGGCCACTGCGTTCCCGCCCCCTCCACAACGAGCGAGCCCGCACCCCGGGCTTGGGATCGCGTCTTCCTTGAGCTCGGGTATTCCCTCACGATGGCCACGGCCCGCTCGAATATGATCGCGGCCTCCACCCCGACGCTTCACAGCCCCGGGGACGACCCTCAACGAGATTCCATCCTCGAAAACGACAGCTATATCCTCCCCGGCACGCACGGCTGCGAGGCGGATGAAGGCGAGTATTGCGTTCGCGTCTCCGAGGGCCTCGCCGTCTTCGCGCACGGGCTCCATATCGGCGGAGGCGTTTACCTCACCGATCGCGTCGCGCTCGCCCTCCGCCTCCGTTACTCGCCGGGTGGTGGTCAGGGCGCCTTGAGCAATTTCCTCGTCGGCGCGCGCGTCCACTATCGTCTCACCGAACCGCGGAGAGAGGGCTTTCACGCGGCCATCTTTGGTGGCGTGATGGCGGGCCAAATTCAGGTGAGACCCAAACAGAAACCGACCGTTGAAGGCGCGGATATCGACCGCCCGTGGGCCGCGACCGGTCTCGGCGGCCTCGAGGTGGGCGCGAAGCTAGGATATCGCTTTACCCCGAATTTTGGCGTCTTCGCCTCACCCGAGCTCTATACGCTTTTCCCCGATTTTTCGTTCGGACTCCAGGCGACACTCGGCCTCGACGTCACCTTCGGAACCGTGGGTGGCGAGCCGAAGCCCGAGCCCGAACCCGCCGTCGAGGAAGCGGTCGATAGCGATGGCGACGGCATTGCCGACCCCGAAGACCAGTGTCCGGACCAACCCGAGGACTATGATGGGTTCGAGGACGACGACGGATGCCCCGAGCCTGATAACGATGGCGACGGCATCCCGGACTCCGCCGATCGCTGCCCGAATCAGCCCGAGGATTTCGACGGCTATCAGGACGAGGACGGTTGTCCCGATCCCGATAACGATGGGGACGGCATTCCCGATGCCGAAGACGAATGTCCGGACGAGGCAGGCCCGGCGCTAAACCAAGGCTGCCCCTTCCCCGACCGCGATGAGGACGGGATTCCCGATCGCTTCGATAACTGCCCGGATGAAGCCGGACCGCCCGAGCATATGGGCTGCCCTGCGCCTCAGCTCGTGCAGATCGAAGAGGATCGCCTCCGCATCCTCGATTCGATCTATTTCCGGCGCAACGGCCATGTGATCGAATCGCGCTCGTTCAACCTTCTGAATCAGCTCGCCTCGGTCATCGCCAATCATCCCGACATCGTCCACGTCCGGATCGAAGGGCATACCGACTCCACCGGGCGTCGTTCGCATAACCTTCGCCTCTCCCAGCGTCGGGCCGAATCCGTGCGGAACTACCTCATCCAACGCGGCAAGATCGATCCGCAAAGGCTGAGCGCTCATGGGTATGGACCCGACCAACCCATCTTCCCTGAGGCGAGCAATGAATCCGAACACGCTGCCAACCGGCGCGTGGAATTCGTGACCATTCGCGCCGAGGATCTCGACGACGGCCGGGAAACCGAGCCGGCAGACGATTGATCATGCATCCCCGCGTCGCTCGTTGAGGGCGACCGCAACGAGTTGAAGTTTGGATGGCGAAATCGGCGTCACCTCCCGCCCGGGGGTGACGCCTTTTTCGTGCGCTGCCGATGGTGGAGGACGCGGACGGCGACCGGCCACCCTTTCTCTTCCATTCGGGGTGCGGGGCGATGGCGCTCCGATCCGTCTGGGCTTCAGCGCATTCATTCGCCTTCCCTCTGCATCTTTCGCTGCCCCCCGACGCGGATTCCGTGCGGCACTCGATGTGGGCGCTTAAAGAGGGAGTCGATGAAGCGAGCTCCGCCCCTTTAAACGCGAAACCCATCCGCCCCAGGGTCGGATGGGTTTTAAGCGCACATTGGGTCGCGCTCAGGGCACCGCGATCTCCACGTCAGCGGCGAGCCCAAGATAGCCCGTCGCGACGTCGATTCGCCCAAACGTCCGGATGGCGATCGAAGCGTTCGCGAGGCCCGGCGCGATGTCGGCAAGGCCGAGCTCTTCCGGCGAGGGGATCGGAAGCGGGATGGCGAGCCCGTCTTCACCGAGAAGATCACGGATCATCGGCCAAACGCCGTCGATGAGCGGCTCCCTCACCATGTCGATGATTCCATCCGTCCTGCCGTCCGGGAGCCAGAGGGTGATGTTCGGGGCGTCAGCAACCTTCAGCGAAACCTCGCCGTCGCGGATCATGATCCGCGCTCCGGCCTCGATATTCGCCGTCATTTTGATGAGACCGCCATCGAGCTCGAACTGACCGATCTGCACGACCGCATCACAGCGCTCTCCATCCACGCGGCAGGACGTATTGTAGGGAGCCATGCGGACGATGGGCGGAAGCTTGGGCCGGAGCGCCACATCGATGTCGAGTGGGACAGCGTCCGTAAAATCCTTGACCGAGATGGAGCCATTCATCAGACCGGCATTCCACAGCGCATGCAGCACGCCGTTGATAAAATCCTGCCGGATAGCGACCTGAACCCCACCGACACCCGAAAAAGGTGGGATGGGCTCGGCCTTCGCCTGAGGAAGCCCAAGGGAATGCGCTTGGATGGGAGCATGCGGCGTACCGACACTCATCACGAGACTCGCATCGAGCGATCCTTCGGTCGGATGCTGCTTGAAGTTCAGCTGACCGATCGAGCTTCCGAACTGGAGCGTCATCGGAGGATTTCCAAGCTGCTCGAGCGGAATCTCGAACTCCACTCCGTCGAGGATCGAGCCCAGCATATTGAGGATATCGTCGATCGTCTCGGGAATCACATCCAGGAACTCGCCGAGCAGCGGGCCTTCGATGATCTCGGAGTCGATGAAACCTCGGAGGCTCGTGCTCAAGGTG
>JAAZAH010000115.1 GCA_012514415.1 Sandaracinaceae bacterium | reverse complement strand
GCTCGATGAGATCGCCATTTTCGATGACGGCGATTTCCTCGATGCCGATTTCGCGTGCGAGCGCGGCATGGCGCTCGAGATGCATCCGTGTTCCGTGCGCGGGGATGAACGCGGTCGGTCGCACTCGCTCAAGAAAAAGGCGGAGCTCGTCGCGCGTCGCGTGCCCGCTTACGTGGATGGACGGGATGTTCTTCCGATCGACGACCTTGACACCGCGGCGGATGAACTCGTTCATCAACTCATAGACGGCGAGCTCGGCACCGGGAATGATGCGCGAGGAGAGGATCACCGTATCGCCAGGCGCGAGATCGAGATCGTGGTGGTTTCCACGCGCGATGCGGGGGAGGGCGGCGAGGCGTTCGCCTTGGGAGCCGGTGGCGATCGCGAGGAGGCGATGCCGGGGGAGGCGCATCGCTTCCTCGGCGGGGACGGTGATGTCGTCGAAGGGCTCGAGCTCTCCACAGCGGAGACCGAGCCGCGCGTGGGTCTCGACGGATCGACCAAGGAGGACCAGCTTTCGATTGGTCGCGCGCGCAGCCCGGATCACGGCGTCGAGGCGAAGGACATTGGATCCAAAGAGGGCGATCACGACACGACCGGTTTCGCCTTTGACGGCCTCGATTAGTTCTGCCGCCACATCGAGTTCGGAGCCGCTGCGTCCTTCGACTTCGATGTTGGTCGAGTCGGACATGAGGAGATCGACGCCTTCCTCGGCCGCGCGATCGACGATCTCCCAATCGAAGGTGGTGGAAGGGCGCTCTTCGATCTTGAAATCGCCCGTGTGAATCATGGTCCCGAAGGGGCCGCGGATCACGAGCCCGTGCGCATAGGGGGCGCTATGGTGGACGCGATACGCTTCGATCTCGAAGGGGCCGACGCCGAACGATCGACCGTGCTGATAGAGTAGGACTTCGGGGCGTTCGCGTCGGCGTTCCTCGAAGCGTTCGAGTAGCTGCTCCTTTGAATATTTCGGTGCGTAAACCGGGAGCTCCTTGAGCTCGAGCAAATATTCGACCGCGCCGAGATGGTCCTCGTGCCCATGGGTGAGGATGAGCGCTTCGAGTGAATCGAGGCGGTCGCGGATGGGCTCGAAGCTGGGATGATAGACATCGACGCCCTCTGGCTTCGAGGGGAAGGTGACGCCGCAATCGATGAGAATGCCGCTCCCTTCGCATTCGACGTAAAGGCAGTTCATGCCGATCTCGCCGAGCCCTCCGAGGGGGAGGATGGTGAGCGGTTTTTTGGGTTGGTCTTTTCGCATTTAGAATCGAGGGCTCATCGCGCCGAATTTTTCGATCATGAAATCGACAAAAGCACGCGTATTGGCAGAGAGGTTCCGGGAACTTGGATAGACGAGCTGGAAATCACCGCCTCTGAGTTTTACGTCGGGAAGGACGCGGATGAGCCCGCCGGTGATGTCCTCTTCGGTCACCAGAAATCGAGGGCAGAGGCCGATCCCGGCGTGAGCTTTGAGCATCTTCCGCATGAACCCGTACGAGGTGACCGAGAGCCGACCGCGGAGCTCCACGCTCTTGTCGCCCTCGGGTGTGTCGAGGTTCACGTTGGCGATCCCCCGGCTGCCGCGGAAGAGGATGAGTTGATGGCCTTCGAGATCGTCGAGCGTCTGTGGGGTTCCATGCTCTCGTAAGTATTGGCGCGAGGCGAAGAAACCGATCTCGATGGCGACGAGGCGACGCGCGATGAGGTTGGAGTCCTCAAGGCTTCCAAAGCGGAGGGCGAGATCGAAACCTTCTCCGATGAGATCGACGTAGCGATCGTGAAATTCGAGCGAGAGCTCTGCCTCGTGATAGCGCTCGAGGAATTCTTGAACGAGGGCGGGCAGCTGCGAGGTCCCAAAATCGAGCGGGGCGCTGATGCGGATGAGG
>JAAZAH010000114.1 GCA_012514415.1 Sandaracinaceae bacterium | reverse complement strand
GGGAAAAGAAGCCCGAGCGAGCCACCCGAGGTGACGATTCCGAGGCTGAAGCGTTCTTCGTATTTTTCGGCGAGGAGTACCGGATACATCAACCCGCCGATGGCGACGATCGTCACGCCCGAACCGCCGGTGAAGGTGGTGAAGAACGCGCTCGCGATGATGCAGACGAGGACGAGCCCGCCCGGGAGCCATCCAAGCCACGCCCGGCTGAGCTCGACGAGTCGCCGCGGCGTTCCGCTCTCCGCAAGGACATAACCGGCGAAGGTAAAGAGCGGGATCGTCACAAGCAGGGGCGAGTCGGCGAATTTCTCGCTGAAAACATCATTGGTCGCGCCGACGATCGGCGTATCCTCGAGCGCGTTGAAAAGCAGCATCGAGGCCGACGCAAAGACCGCAAAAAGCGGCGTGCCGAGCACGGCGAGGACAATACAGAGGATCGCGATCCACATCATTTCAGCTCTCCTCCGTCCTGTTCGCGCTCGCGGGCGCGGCCGAAGCCTCGGCTTGTACGCCAACGGGCGCATCGTCCGGATCGGGCAGCCCGCCATTACGAAGCGAGAGGAAGGCCCCGACGCCCTTGAAGAGGAAACGCACCGCCATCAATAGAAGCGCGGGCGGGATGATCATCTGCATCCCGTTTTCGGGCGTGGCGGGTGCGACATCGAAGATTGCGAGGAAGTTTCGAATGCCGCAGAAAAGCCCGGGACGGCTAAGGCCCTGTTCAGCCAGCACCGCGGCAGGCGCATCGCAGAGGTGTGCCCGTCCTCCATCGGGAAGAAGAATCTCGTAGCTGAGCGGAATGTCGGAGGCGATATTCATGATGCTCATGAAGAAAACGCGGGCGAAGGCGATGCAGACAATGCCGGCCGCGATCGAGGTGATTCCGACAATCACCGCGCGGGTCTTCCGTCCGGAGAGTCGCGCCAGAATGTCGATAGCGATGTGCTTATTCGAGCTCACCGCGAGGCTGGCGCCGAGGAAAGCAACCCAGAGCGTGCCTTTCTGCAAGAACTGATCGGCCCAAGCGAAATTCGCAAGAGCTTCATTCGCCCAGCTCACGCCTAGGTTGGTCAGGTTGCGGAGCCCAGCTTGAAGCGCGGCGACGACGATCATGCCGAGGAGGACCGCCGTCGCTAAGAAGGCTTCGCCGCGGGAGATTCCGCGATCGATGCGACGCAAGAGTTCCATATATCGTCCAGAGCCACCGAGGCCGGAGCGCCACGGCGCGCCTCGGAAGAGATGAGGGTTGGGGGGAGCGACGATACCGCAAATCGCGCCGCGGTGCGAGTGATTCGGCGATCCGTCAATCAATTCGAAGCGCTACGATCCGCGCGCTCCAAGGAGGGACAAAGCGGAACAGCGCATGCACAGCGAAGCCACTCGCCTTGGCGAGACGAAAATCCTCGATGCGCTCGGTTTGTGATCTACTCTACATGTCTAACCTTGGGTTTCGGCTCGCCCCAGATCCCCGGCGCGTTCGAGACGCCACGCCTTACGGAATGGAACATGTCGCGCTCCCTCTCGCCGCTCTTCATCGCGATCTGGCTGTCGATCTATGCAGCTGCTTTCATCAGCTGCGGCGGTGAAGAGGCGCCGCGATGCGAAAATGGCCCGACACTCTTTGGGCGCCCGAGCGCCATGACCGGACTTACGAGCGATCAATGCGCGCCATCATGCTCCTGCGGAGCCGAGGGCAAGGTCTGGACGGCCCCGGAATACTCGGCCGACGAGGTCGCGGCACTCCTTGAGTGGAAGCTTGAAAATCCGCCCGACGAGCTCCTCTCGGATCCCTATCTCCTCGGCGAACCCGAGACACGGACGGGGGATGAGGTCTGCGCCGTGATGAAGGACTCCATGGACAAGCGCCGCTATCGCCTCGAAAGCTTCGAAAGCCCTGAAGCGGCCATCGCTTCCGGAGGTCACATCACGCACACGGGTCCCTGCGGACTCTGTTCATCTCTTGCCGATCTCGCCGTCTACCTCGGCCGCCCCGATCTCACCGATCCCGTCCGCGCATGCGGTGCTCAGAATCTCCCGCCCGCGGAAGATCTTTACGCCAAGCGCGATGAGCATATCGCCTGCCTCCTCGAGCTCGATTTCACGCTCCCATGTGCGCAGATCTGGTATTACAACACGCTCAATACGCGCCTTGCCTGTATCGACTCCTGCATCGCCCTCCTTGGGGCACCGCACCACAACCCCGACGGTTCGCTCAACGAATGCATCCAATGCGATGAGGATATCAGCGGACCGGTCTTCAAGGCCTACGCGGGGCGCACGCGACGCAACACAGCAATGGCCTCAGAGCTCTGCCGCCCCTGCGAGGAAGTCTTTCCGATCGAGCATGATTACGCACGCGATTGAGGACTCGCGACCCCGCGAGGGGTCTCGGTCCAAACGGCCCTCTCGAAGACGCGTCCCCGGTAAAAGAAAAAAGCCCGCAACCATCTTGGATGCGGGCGTTTCATTCGAGCTATCTCGGAAAGATTATTTCTTCATCGCATCGACAACGCGCTGGTAGAGCTCCGCCGGATAGACGCGGCCGACAAGTCGCTTGCGGGTCTCCTCCGCAGCCTTCTCCCACTCCGCGCGGTATTGGCCCGGGTCGACCTCCTTGATTCCGCGCTCGAGCATCGTCTTATAGGCCTGATCGTCATCGCGGCGAATGCGCCGGACAAGCGCCGCATGGGCCTTCTTCCCAGTCGACATCAACGCGGCCTGATGCTCAGGCGCAAGCG
>JAAZAH010000113.1 GCA_012514415.1 Sandaracinaceae bacterium | reverse complement strand
CTCCGTAGATCAGGTCATACGCGATGAGTGATCAAAGCACGAGCGTGCAAGAGTGCTTTGACTCGGAGGGAAGCAATCGGGCGCGGAACGGAGGCAGAGATGAGCGGGATCTACCAAGTCATCGAGGTCGAATCGGAATCGCCGGAAGGCGTGAAGGCAGCCGTCGATCGATGTCTTGCCGAGATCGAACGGACGGGGAGAGAGATCCTCTTTTTCGTACTCCGAGACACCGAGCTTTCGGAAGACGCTTCGAGGCAGATCATTACCAAGGTCCGGCTCCGCGTCGGAATTAACGTCCCCGTCTCCTATGGCGCCTAACGTCGGACCCTTGGTCTAAATCGATCCCCGCGTAGTAGGGATGCATGGCGAGGAGTTTCGGATTTTTGAAATGTCGGACGAGGAACATCCCGGCGAGGAATCCGCCGGCGTGTGCGAAGAAGGCGACGCCACCGCCATCCGAAGGGATGAAGAGGCCGCCGAGCAGCTGAAGCATGAACCAATAGCCGAGCAGGATGGCGGCCGGGACGCGGATCGTCGTGATGAAGATGACGATGATCACGAGCATCACGACGCGCACGCGCGGATAAAGGAGGATGTACGCCCCCATCACTCCGCTGATGGCGCCTGAGGCGCCCACCATTGGGATGACAGAAGTGGGGGCAGCAACGATCTGCGCTGCGGCAGCCACGAAGCCCGTAAGCAGATAGAAGATGAGGAAGCGAAAATGCCCCATCGCGTCTTCGATGTTGTTTCCGAAAAGAAAGAGGAACCAGAGGTTGCCGAGCAGGTGGAACCAGCTCCCATGCATAAACATCGAAGTGAAGATCGTCTCTGGGCGCGCTTGGCCTTCGAGGCGACAGACGGAAAACCCATCGAGCGGGATGAGCGTACCTGGCTCGACCAGTCCGAAAAGCTCTCCTGGGATGAGTCCGTAGGTGCACAGCGAGCCTAAAAAAGCGTCTCCGCGCCCCATGCCCTGAAGTGAGAACCACGCATAAAGGTTCGCGACAATCAGGCCATAGGTGATGAAAGGCGTGAGGATCTGCGGATTTTCGTCGCGTAAAGGGAACATTGGAAAGGGCGCCGGCTCGCTTGGGCGGGAAATGCCGCACATGTGAGGCAAAGCCGGCCTGCTCATGGTAGTTAATATCTGCGTGAGCATCGAATCCGAAAAAAGCGCAGAAGCCGAAGCGTCGCCGAATCAAACTGCGGACTCGCCCCCTCGAAAGGGATGGCGCCCCATCCTTGGTGGGGTGGCCCTCTTCACGGGGGCCCTGATCCTTCTGGTTTCGAATGAGCAACGGGCGCTCGATCGCGAAAGCGCGCTCGCCGCGCACCTCGAGTCTGCCGCGACGGCGCCTTCCGATGAGCTCGATCCGACGCTCGAAGGGAAGCTGGTTCATCTCGAAGGGCCGCTCCTTGCGCCAGCGCCCCTCCGCGATCGGCCCATCCCCGTCGAAGTGCGCGCCCTCCGTCTCGACCGCCGTGTGCAAATGTACCAATGGGAGGCGCAGCAGGCGACGCGAGAGGAGCCACTTCCAAGCGGTGAGGTGCGCCGAGTCGAGGTGGAGTCGTACGCCAAAATCTGGTCGGAAAACCCGATCGACTCTTCGAAATTCGCCGATCCGATTCACGCCAATCCGGCCTTCCCCTTCACCTCCAAGCGCACCGATGTGAGCTCCCCCCGCCTTGGCGCGCTGCGCGTCTCGGGTGCGATCCTCGAGGGCCTCAATGATTTTCAGGTGCTTCAGGCGGATCCGCGCGTGGCCGAGCAAGCGACGCTCGGAACGAACGTCATCGCGCGGGGTGATCATTATTATGTCGGAGGCGATCCCGACTCTCCCCAGATCGGTGATCTCCGCGTGATCTATCGCTATGTCCCCGAGGGCATCACCGCGAGCGGGATCGGGCAGCAAATCGGCGATACGTTGGGTGCGTTTTCCTTCCGCGATGAGACGCTTCCGGCAGTCGTACTCCCCGGCTCCCATGGACCGCATGAACTTCTCGCCGCGAGCCCCGATCCGATCGCGCGATGGGTGAGCCTTATCCGCGCGATCGCGCTTCTTCTTGTGATGGGTGGGCTCGCAGTTGTCTTCAGCGCCCTACGAAACTTCGGGCCGCGGGTGGATTGGATCGGTGATCTGCTCTACGGCGGGGCGGCTGTGAATGGGGCGCTTGTCGGCCTTGGTGTCGGGATGAGCGTGATCGGGATCGTTTGGCTGGTCGCCGAGCACTATGCGGGGGTGGCGTTCGTGGTGCTTGGGCTTGCCGTGATCTTCCTCGACGCGCGGTATCGTGTCGCCGAGGGCGCCAAGCTGCGCTCCGAAGGCAGAGCTTCTACTCAATCAGGAAGCGGGACCACCTCGGGAGACGAAAAAGGCGGGATCGATACCCAATGAGTCGAGCGCGGCTCGCCACCGCTCATCAACATCGCGCTCAAAAATGAGCGAAGGATCGAGATCGGCCGGTATCCATGAGCCCTGCTTGAACTCTTCTTCGAGCTGCCCCGGACCCCAGCCCGAGTAGCCGAGGAAGAAGAGTCCGCGCCGATCCTCCGGTGCCTCGCGCTCGAAGCGCTGGATGCGCTGGATTGAGGCCGAGCAGGCGAGGCGATCCCCAATCGCGATCGCGTCATCACCGAGCTCTTCATCGGGATCGCGTTCAAAGAGGAACCAACCGGAATTGGTCTCGACCGGCCCTCCATAAAGCACCGGGAGCTCCCTTTTTCCCTCAAGGCCGAGTTCGTCGCGAAGGCGCGAAAATCGCAGCTGGCTGGGCTTGGTAAGCGCGAACCCAAAGCTTCCCTCTTCACCGTGATCGACCATCAAGACGACCGATCGGCCGAAGAAAGGACAATCGAGACCGGGGCTCGCGATGAGCAGACCTTGGGCGATCGAATGCAGCACTCCTTCATTGTGACATAAAATTCTGGAAGGGAGCAGCGTTGGGAGGCTGCAAGGCCGGGCGGGCAGCGAGTCTTCCGGGGGAATCGAACGCGAACGCAGGGGATGCAGAAGATCCAGCCGTCGGATGAGGTACGGCGTGGCGAGACCGATGGCGTCCTGCTAAACCCTGCGCATGCCCGCTCGAATGGGAATCGGAGCGCAGCTACGCGCCCTCGGAAGACTCGGAATGATCACCGGGGGCTCCGCCATCCTTCTTGGGGCGTGGGAAGTTCACTCTGCGCTCATGGCGGATG
>JAAZAH010000112.1 GCA_012514415.1 Sandaracinaceae bacterium | reverse complement strand
TTCCAAGGGAAAGCGCGAGGGCGAGGGCCGAAATGAATCTGATCGTCATAGTTCTCTCTTTTCCGATCGTACCGGATGCCGCGGAGAGGGACTCCGCTTGGGCCGAGGGTGTGGGCTGCACTCACAGCATAGGGGCCTCGCCGCATAAAAAAAAGGGGGCCACACCCCAGTATGATTGAATGCGCAGGTTAACGGCCGGAACGCCGGGGCGAACGGTCGCCGCCGCGTCTAGGGTTGTGCGATGGGCCTTTGGCCCAATCGCGCGTGCGTCGTATAAAACAACGATGGAAGATCCTAGGCTGGTTGAGCTGAAGGCGCTCGAAGAGGAGCTCGATCGATACGAGCGGAGCTATCGCGCAGGACGACCTGAGATCCTCGATTCGGAGTTCGATGCGCTGCTCGAGAGCTATCAGGCGCTGGCGGATGAGCTCGGCATCCCTCCCGAGAAGCGTTTTGGAGCGGAGCTCACAACGGATCATACCGAGGGCTTTGAGACCTATGAGCACGAGGTCCCCATGCTCAGCCTCGAAAAACTCACGCCCGCGCGTCGGGATGAGAGCGGGGCGCCTGTGGGTCTCCTTCATCAGCTTCGCGCGTGGATCGACCGGCGTCGCCGCGAGCTGGAGCTCCGCGAAGATGAGCCTCTGCCGCTCCTCGTCGAGCCAAAGATCGACGGCATCAGCGTCAGCCTTCATTACGAACGCGGCGAATTGATCCGCGCCGTCACTCGCGGAGATGGGCGAAGGGGCGATGTGATTACGGCGCAGGTGAAGGCGGCCGAAGCGGCGCCGGTGAGGCTGAAGCAGCCCGTCACGATGGAGATTCGAGGTGAGCTCTACCTCCCGCGCTCACGGTTTCGCGCGCTGAACGAAGAGCTCGACCTCCGAGGTGAGCGAAAGCTGATGAACCCACGGAACGCGTGCGCCGGATTGATGAAGCGCAAGGATCCGTCGACGCTCGTGGGCATCGGCGTACAAAGCTTCCTCTACCACGTCGCCTCGTCAGAGTCGCCGCTTCCGCCGACCCAATCCGAGCTCCTTCATTATCTCGGCGAGCTTGGGGCGCCTGTCTACGAGGAAGAAACCGCCGTGCTCGAGGGGGCAGAGGCGACGCTCGCATTCTGCGAGTCGTATGGCGAGCGGCGTCAATCGCTCGATTATGAGATTGACGGGATGGTGATCAAAATCGATGAGCTGAAGCATTATTCTTCGCTCGGCTCGACCGGACACCATCCTCATTGGGGCCTTGCCTATAAATTCCCGCCCGAGCGCAAGAAGACGCGCGTGAGGCGCATCGTGGTGCAGGTGGGAAAAAGCGGGAAAATCACGCCCGTTGCGGAGCTCGAGCCGGTGATCTTAGCCCATACCACCGTAAGCCGTGCGACGCTCCATAATTTCTCGGAGCTCGAGCGAAAGGACGTGCGCGAAGGCGATCTCGTCTCAGTCGAAAAAGCGGGCGAGATCATCCCCCAGATCATCGAAGTCGATCTCGAGGCGCGCCCCTCGGATTCCGTGCCCTATCAGAGGCCGAGCCAATGTCCAAGCTGCGGGAGCGGAGTGCTCTCTGAAGAAGTCTTCGTTTTTTGTCCAAACCCATCGTGTCCGGAGCAGGTCAGGGAGCGGCTTACGCATTTCGCCAGCCGGAGCGCGATGGATATCGATGGGCTCGGCCCGGCACTTGTCGATCAGCTCGTCGAAAAACTCGGCATTGACGCGCCTCATCAGCTGTACGCCCTAGAACTCGAAGCGCTCACAAAACTCGATCGCTTTGGAAAAAAGAGCGCGGAAAATCTACTTCGCGCGCTTGAAGCCTCGAAAAAGCGGGGGCTCGCTCGTGTGCTCGTTGGCCTCTCGATTCGGCACCTCGGGGTGACGATGGCGAGCGCGCTCGCGGGCGCTTTTGGCGATATCGACGCCCTCATCGAATTTGCAGGGCGCTACCTAGAAGGCGACGCGGAAGCGATCGAGCAGGTTCGGCCGCGTGCAGGCGGACGCGGGATGGTGGAAGGGCTCGCAGATAAGACGGCGAAGGAGATCTTTGGATCGCTCCAGCACCCGCGCATGCTCGATGTGATCGAGGGGCTCCGCGCCGCGGGCGTCGTGCTCGAAGCCGAGAAGGTGGAACGCAGGATGGTCGAGGGCGTGGCCGGAAAGACCTTTGTGCTCACGGGGACGCTTCCGACGATGAAGCGCGCACAGGCGAAAGCGAAGATCGAGGAGGCAGGAGGGAGGGTTTCGGGTTCCGTTTCGAAGAAGACCGATTATGTGGTGGCCGGGGAAGAGGCGGGGACGAAGCTCACGAAGGCACAAGAGCTCGGTCTGACGATCTTGAGCGAGGAAGAGCTCCTTCAAATGCTCGGCGGCGAATAGGCTGCGGCGCTGGCGGCCGGCGGCGGGGGACCGTCATTCCGCCAGGTAAAACCGAAATTTCACGGAGATTCGCGCGCGTTTTTCTGGTCCGCTCGATGCATTTCGAGTGGGGCATGAGAGCGGTCGCACACGCGGGTGGGCTTTTTGGGGTGGACGCCTTTCCGGTCCAGGTCGAGGTCTTGCTCGGCAAGGGGCTTCCGTCTTTTGAGTTGGTCGGGATGCCCGAGCGCGAGGTCAAAGAGAGCCGCGTGAGGGTGAAGGCTGCGCTCGAGAGTTGCTCCATTGCGCTTCCTTCGCGACCTGTCGTCGTCAACCTCGCGCCCGGTGATCTGCGAAAGACCGGAGCGAGCTTCGATCTCGCCATCGCCCTCGCCATCGTGGCTGCTGCGGGCGGACTCTTGGCCGAGAAGCTGACGGATTATCTGATCCTCGGTGAGCTCGGCCTCGGCGGGGAACTTCGGGCCATCCGAGGAGTGCTTCCGCAGCTCCGGGCGGCCAAGAGGGAGGGCATCACGCGTGCGATCATCCCGCGCGCGAATGCCGCCGAGGCTGCGCTCAGTCTCGGGCTCGAGATCTATGTTGCCGACCATCTCGATGAGGTGATCGCGGCGCTCCGGGGTGAGGGGACGCTCCGGAGCGCCGTTGGCCTCGATCTGGGCGAGCAGGAAAGCGGGAGGGTGTGGGAGCTCGATCTTTCGGAGATCCGTGGGCAGGAGGCGGCGAAACGGGCGCTCGAGATCGCGGCGGCTGGGGGGCATAACGTCTTATTTGTGGGCTCTCCGGGGGCGGGAAAAACCATGCTCGCGCGAAGGCTCCCGAGCATCCTCCCTCCGCTTTCGGTAGAAGAGGCGATCGAGGTCGCGACGATTCATAGTGCGGCGGGACTTCCGATCCCATCGCGCCTCGAGGGGATGCAGCGGCCTTTCCGCGCTCCGCACTCGAGCGCAAGCGCGAGCGCATTGATTGGCGGAGGCGATCCCATCCGCCCCGGTGAGGTTACGCTCGCGCATGGGGGTGTGCTCTTCCTCGATGAGCTGCCTGAATTCCGGCGCGATGCCCTCGAATCGATGCGCCAGACGATGGAAGATGGCTTTGTTTCGATCGCGCGGGTCAATCAGCGCGTGACGATGCCGGCGTCGCCGCTCGTCGTCGCAGCGATGAACCCGTGTCCTTGCGGTTTCGCGGGGGATCGAAAGCGGGAATGTTCGGGCTGTCCGACGAAAGCTGAGCGGTATAAGGCGCGGGTCTCGGGGCCGCTTCTCGATCGCTTTGATATGCAGCTCGGGGTCAGCCGCATCGAGCCGCGTGAGCTTCGTTCCATCGAGCCCGCAGAGCGTTCCGACGTGGTGCGGGAGAGAGTCATTCGTGCTCGCGCGCTGCTCGCAGAAGATGTGCCGTCGACGCTTGAGGAGCTCGAAGCCCGAGCCGAGCGGTCTGCGCTGATCCTCCTGGATCGGGCCGTCGATCGCCTCGGCCTCTCGGCGAGGGCATATGCGAAAATTCTTCGCGTGGGGAGGAGTGCCGCGGCGCTTCGGGGAAGCGCCATCATTAGCGAGCGCGAGATCGCCGAGGCCCTTCTCCATCGACTTTTCGATCGCATCCGCGAAGGGTGAGATCAGAAAGGAAATATGATGCTGAAAGAGAAGATGAAGGCGCTCGATGAGGCGCTGAAGGGGATTGAAAAGAGCTTTGGGAAGGGATCGATCATGCGCCTCGGCGAAAAGAAGGTCGAGGATGTCTCGGTGATCCCGACGGGCTGTCCTTCGCTTGATATCGCGCTCGGGATCGGCGGCTATCCGCGGGGGAGGATCGTCGAGATCTTTGGCCCTGAAGCGAGCGGAAAGACGACCCTCGCCCTCCATGCCATCGCCGAATGTCAGAAAGCCGGGGGCGTGGCGGCGTTCATCGACGCGGAGCATGCGCTCGATATCGTTTACGCAAAAAGGCTTGGGGTCGATCCAACGGGCCTGTTGATTAGCCAGCCCGACCACGGTGAGCAGGCGCTCGAGATTGCCGAGACGCTCGTGCGGAGTGGGGCGGTGGATCTCCTGGTCGTCGATTCGGTGGCGGCGCTCGTGCCGCAGGCCGAGATCGAGGGCGAGATGAGCGATATGCAGGTGGGCCTCCAGGCGAGGCTGATGAGCAAGGCGATGCGGAAGCTCACCGGCGCGCTCAATAAGACACATACGACCGTAATCTTCATCAACCAGTTGCGACAAAAGATCGGCGTGATGTTCGGTTCGCCCGAGGTAACGACCGGCGGAAACGCGCTCAAGTATTACGCGTCGATCCGCATCGATATCCGCCGCATCGCGAGCGTGAAATCGGGCGATGCTGTGATCGGAAATCGCACGCGCGCCAAGGTGGTGAAGAACAAGCTCTCACCGCCGTTTCAGCAGGCGGAGTTCGAGATCCGCTACGGCGAGGGATGCGACGCCGTGAGCGACATCCTCGATCAGGCGATCGCAAAGGGAGTCATCGAAAAGAGCGGCGCCTATCATTCCTTCGACGGAGATAGCCTTGGGCAGGGTCGCGAACGTGCGCGCCAGGCGCTTGTGGACGATCCCAAACTCCTCGAGCGCGTCAAAACACGCCTGCGGGGGGAAGAGGGCGGCAAGGGCAAGGATGGGGCGGCTGCGGAGCGTACGGAAGCGCGCTCGAGCGAGGCCGTGGCCGGGAGGCGGAAGGCGAAGGCGGCCTAACGGTCCAGCGACGTCCGCGCCCGGGACAAGCCGGCAGCATTCCCTTGGGCGCATGGACGATCGGTGCAGGTCGATGAAACGAGAGGAGGTGATGGAGACGGCAAACCAAACGCGTCTATAAAAGCCGCGCCCTCGACGTCGATGCTCCCTTTTTTAAGATCGAAACTGGACGGGTCAAAAACAGAGGTCGTGTCATATGGCTGGCGTCGAGGGCGTGCGCTCTTTCCATAGCGCTTCGCTTGAGTGTGGCGTGCTGCGCTGATAGGTAGCGGAAGGATGCTCTTCTTTGTGACAGGCGCGACTGGCTTTGTGGGGAGCGCGATCGTTGATCGGCTGCGGAGCGAGGGGCGACGCGTGGTTGCTCTCGTGCGCTCAGAGAAGGACGTGCCCTCCCTCGAGGAGAAGGGCGTCGAGTGTAAGCTTGGTGATCTCTCCTCTCCGCGCGCTTTGGCCGAGGCGATTGGAGGTGCGAGCCGGATCATCCACGCAGCCGGCATTGCCGATGAGCGCGCCCCACTCGAGGTTCATGGATGGGTGAACGTCGCGGGTACGGATAACCTCCTGAAAGCCGCGCACTATCAGGGCGTTCGTCGTTTCGTCTTCATCTCGTCGGCCGATGCGACGCTCGATGGCACACCGAGGCGGGGGCATAACGAAAACCGCGGTCTGTCGACCCGTCCGATTGGAAAGCTTGGCCGAACCAAAAAGGAAGCGGAGGAGCTGGTAGCGACCCGCTTCGCGCGCGAAATCGAAACGGTGATTTTGAGGCCGGGCATCGTCTGGGGGGCGGGTGATCGCCTCTTTCTTCCTCGCATCGCGCGCGCCGCGATCGAAGGGCGGCTGCGCTCGATCGGTGACGGGAAAAATTTCATCGCCACCACGCATGTGGAAAACTTGGCCGAAGCGGCGGTCAAAGGTGCCCTCCGAGAGGAAGCCGCGTTTGGAATTTATTATGTCCCCGATCCCGAGATGCTTACGCAGCGGCGCTTTCTTACGCTCCTTACCTCGGCGCTTGTGTTGCGTCCGCCCAAGTCGGGGTGGGGCCTCGGGATGCATCGAATGGCGCGGCGCTTCGGGCGCGAGCTGGGTGGGCACGGTTTTATCGATGCGATGCGCCTCGGCCTGAGCACGAGCTTCGATGGATCGAGCGCGCGCTCGAGACTTCACTACGTCGGTGCGGTTTTTGCCGACGAAGCCGCACGTGAAATCGAACGCTGGGTGAATGAGATTGGCGGAATCGATGCGCTCCTCGCACTCGAAGCGCAAGTCCCCGGGCTCGAGCTCATCGAGGAGCAGAAAAAGCTGGCGCTTTCCGAGGAATTTCGCTGAAAAATGCCTGCTTCGTTGACATCTGTTCCTCCCAGCGCTAAAAAGCCCCCTCCTGAGGGCCGGTGAGGCTCTCGATTTGACAAAATAGCGTGATTTTGGAGAGATGGCCGAGTGGTCGAAGGCACCCGCTTGCTAAGCGGGCATACTGAAAGGTATCGAGGGTTCAAATCCCTCTCTCTCCGCCAAAAAAGGCGCCGGACGATTTGACCAAATCATTTGAGTGGCTAGAGTTCACTCACGGTGGCGAAAGGGAGTCTCTCCCGACCGCTTCTCGTTGATCCAGGTCGCGAGCGAGTTTTCGAGTTCGTCCAGCCTTGGAGCCATGGCTCAATGGATAGAGCACCGGTCTACGGAACCGGGGGTTGAAGGTTCGAGTCCTTCTGGCTCCGCAAAGATATCAAAGACTGACGGGTCCCTTCGGGGGCCCGTTTGTCGTTTTTGGCGCATTTTAGGGGGTGGGTGGTCGCGTGGATCTCTCGGAGATGCGCGCTCCAGTGAGGTCACTCGGTGCTCAGCCCAAAGCGCTCGCGTACGGCGCGCTCGATCACGTTCATCGAGGCGAGAAGATCGTGGGTATCGTCGACTTCGATGAGGGTGGCGTTTTCTTGATCGCGAACCCAAGTGCGCGATCCCTCGATCGGCACCGTCTCGTCGCGGGTGCCGTGGATGACCGTTACAGGAGAGCTCACATGGGGCCATTGGCGCTCGCGGCTCGCTTCTTCGTAGAAGGCGAAATGGAGGCGAGCGGGCTTTCCTGCGGCATCATGTGTGTCCATCGCCCCGTCTCGTCGCCACGCCTCGAAAACGCCCGACGGGAACATCTTAGGCCAGCGATTTTTGATATCGAAGGCGGGGCAGAGCAGGACGAGCGAGTCGACATGCTCGGGATGGCGCTCGGCCCAGCGAGCCGCGAGCCATCCCCCGAGGCTCGAGCCGATGAGGCGCCAGATGGGCCGGCCTTCGCGCTCATGTTGCGCGTCGAGGTGGGCGAGCATCGCGCCGACCGAGAGCGATGCGAAGCTCGGCTGGTTGAGATCGGGCAAGAGAAGTTCGATGCCATCGTCTGCGAGGACGGCCCGAAGGTGGTTTCCCTTCTTGGCATTGGGACTCGAGCGAAAGCCGTGAAAATAGGCGTAATGGATGCGAGGCGCGTTCATGAGCTTGCCCAACGTTACGAACGTGTGAGCGTAAAGTCTGCCGCATCCGAAGGATACGCGCCTCATATCGCACGAAGGCGTCGGGGCGGCAGCGCCGAAATGGCCCGCGCCGTGGGAGATTCGAGAAAGCTTGCTATGCTCCCGTTGTGGCGACTCTCGAAATCCAAGCCGGTCGAGTGAGGCTTCGTTTTTCGGCGCTCGAACGCATCGGCGGTCTCCGTAAGGGCGCCGAGGTTGCGCTCGAGGAAATCGAATCCGTCGAGGTCTCATCGCATCCGTGGCGAGAAGCGAAAGGCGTGCGTGTGGGCACGGGCTTTCCGGGCCTCGTCCTTCTTGGCACGATGCTGCGTAAGGGAAAAAACGACGTCGTGGCGGTCTACGGAAATGCGCCGATTCTCATCATTCGCCTGGAGGAAAGCGCGCCCTACCACCGTTGGCTCATCACCGTCCCCGATGCCGAGATCGAGGCGGCACGGCTTCGCGCGGCGATGGAGTCCGCGCGTTCCAGCGGCTCCGCGCCCGGCGCCACACACTAAAGCGCCTCGCTCCTTTTTTCGGAGGGGAGCGCAGCATACGCGAATCGCCTCGACATGCGCCGACTCGATCTGGCCGTTCACGTGGACGAAAGAGTAAAGGGCAAACCTTCCGCGCGGGGCGCTTGTCGACGTGGACCGTACTGGGTGTTCCCTTGTCAAAGCGGAGAGCGAGCTCGAATGGGCCGTTGGATGTGAGCGGGAGGCGCCCCTTCCCATTGATCCAGAGGATGCGCTCCTCGCCGCGTTCGCCCGGGCCCGTCAGCTCACCGCCAAGCGGATATGGGGTGAGCTTGCTCGATTTGCGGCCCGATCGATGCCGACATCATCGGGGGTCGTTCCACCCGGCCCCGTATCTGTCACGCCGTCCCAAAGGGCGATTCGTCCCGCGCCCGATCGATGCCGAGGAGGGGAGCCGCCTCAGCTTGAAGCGCACGCCCCGCCCGATCCTTCTACTGCCGCCGGATGCGCATCTCATTTGCGCCCAGACTTTTCGACGGCGCGGAAGCTCGACGGACGCATTGGCCGAATCAGCTGCCGCTTCGGGCCTCTTGTGCGTCTTCCGCGCCGATTCGGCGCGCGTTTCGAGTCCATCTCGTCTATTCTTGGCTCATGGGTCTCGAGAAGAGCTTCGAATTGGAACCGATCGACGAAGGCGGCGAGCTGG
>JAAZAH010000111.1 GCA_012514415.1 Sandaracinaceae bacterium | reverse complement strand
TCCTCGGCGAGATAATCGGAGACCCCGCTCAGCGTCGAGTGCATCTCCGCGCCGCCGAGCGTCTCATGATCGGTCTCTTCACCCGTCGCCATCTTCACGAGCGGAGGCCCTGCGAGATAGACCTGCGCCTGCTCCTTCACCATGACGACGTAATCGCTCATGCCGGGCATATAAGCGCCGCCCGCCGTCGAGCTTCCGAAGACGAGACAGACCGTCGGAATGCGCTCCTTGGATCGCTGCGTGAGATCCCTGAACCCGGCGCCTCCGTAGACAAAGATCTTATCCTGATTGGGAAGATCGGCGCCTGCGCTCTCGATGCAGCTGATGGCGACGAGTCGGTTCTCGCGCGCAATCTCGGCGAGCCTCCCCGTCTTCTTCATCGTCATCTCGGTGATGGCGCCGCCTTTGAGCGTCGCCTCGCTCGCCGAAATGAGGCACTCGACGCCAGAAACGTAACCGACGCCGCCGATGACGGCCGTCCCGGGGCTTTCGCCCTTCATCTGATAGCCAGCGAGGGGCGCGATCTCGAGGAAGGGGCTGTCGCGATCGAGTAAGAGCTCGATGCGCTGACGCGGCAGAAGCTTTCCTCGATCGAGATGCCGCTTGTTGTACTTCTCACCGCCGCCTTGGGCGGCGAGGGCGAGCGCTTCTTCGATCTTCTCGAGCGCCTTCAGGTTCTCTTCGCGGTTTTTCGCGAAGGCTTCATCGTTGATGTCCACGCGAGAGCGAAGGACGGGGTAACGCTGCACGTTGGGCATGCGGGGAAGTCTAGCCGCCAATTGAGGTAAAGGAAGCATTTTTCTTCGGTTTTTAAGCGGTGTTTCGCCAATAGTGTTATCGGTGAAAGCGGGGCTCTTTGACAATAAAGAGCACATCCCACTCTAGGCATTCCCTTCCGAGAGGAGCGTGCCAGAAGCGAGATGTGCCTATTGAGCCGTCATGAAACGGCGCTCGTCGGATTCGCCGATCAGCTCGGTTTGGACGCGTACGCGTGGGGAGCGCGTCGATCGAAGAAAGGCCGGGCCTCTTCGAGCTGGCGTGCGAGCTGAAGCAGCTCGAGCTCGCGCCCGAACTTTCCAGTGAACATCATCCCAATCGGAAGCCCCTCCGGGCTCTGCTCGAGTGGGAAGGACATCGAGGGTTCGCCGGTAAAGTTCGCGACCGGCGTGAAGGGGATGAACGAGAAGACATTATTGATGGCGATCTCATATGAGTCGACGATCCCGAGGGGCGCGCCCCAATCAAGGCGGTGAAGCCATTCGACGGCGAAACCTTCGAGCCCGCTCGGCCGCACCTCGCCGATCTTGAGCGGAAGTTTTCCGAGCGTGGGCGTGAGGACGACATCGACCTCCGCGTAGACTTCGGCGAGGCGTCGCCCCTCGAGGTGCAGCGCGCTCAGCGATTCCAGATAGTCGACCGCGGAGAGCGCCTCGCCGAGTTTCTTCGAGACCCAGCTCGTGCCCTCGATCAGCGGAGCCGCGCGCTTCTTCAGGGCCCTCTCCGCCGCGATGATCTCGAAGGCGGCGTTCGCCGAAACGACCTTCTGAAAATGGTGGCCGAGGACATTCCCTTTAAAGCCAGGCTCGAGCGGGATCAGCTCGTGACCGAGCTCGCGAAGGAGCGCGACGCTGCGCTCGAGTGCGGCGAGAACGACCTCATCGATCGGGACGTCGACGAAGGGCTGCGCGTGATACGCGATGCGAAGAGGCCTCGTCGGCTCTTTGATGGCCTCGGTGGCGGGGCGCTCGAGAGGCGGGGCGGCGTCCGGCGAACCCAACTCATGTGGCGAGATCACATCGAGCGCCGCGGCCGTATCGCGAACGCTTCGGCTGATCACGAGTTCCTGCGCGAAACCTCCCCAACCTTGGCCTGCGTAGGGGCCGAGAGGCGAGCGTCCACGGCTGGGCTTCAGACCGAAGAGGCCGCAGCAAGCGGCAGGGATCCGAATCGATCCGCCACCATCGCCCGCGCTCGCCAAGGGCACGAAGCCGGTTGCCACGGCCGCCGCAGAGCCTCCGCTCGAGCCGCCCGGTGTCCGCGTGAGGTCCCACGGGTTTCGGGTCGGACCGTGCGCTTCGGTTTCGGTGGCGGGGAGCAGTCCAAATTCGCTGCTCGCGGCCTTGCCGACCACGATGAGCCCGGCCTCACGGAGCCTCTTTGCGAAGGTCGTCTCGCGCGGCTTTCGATCGCCTGCAAGCAGGCGACTCCCGGAACCCGTCGGTGAGTCCGGGATGTACTGCATGAGGTCCTTGAGCAAAAAGGGGACACCTTCGAAAAGGCGATCACCCTCTTGGGCTCCGCTCTTTGCCGCCCGATCGCGCGCCTCCGCCTCTTTGAGCGCCGGTTCGAAGCGGCGATAGACGACCGAGTTGATTTCGTCATCCTTTTCCTCGATGCGTGCGATCGCCTCTTCAACGAGCTCTTTGGCGCCGATTTCACCCTTTTTTACGAGCTCGGCGAGGCCAAGCGCGTCGTAGCGATCGAATTCATGGAATCGAGACATGGATTAAGCGTTCTCCTTTTTGCAGCCAGTCCACCTAAAAAACATCAAAACGACACCCTTCGGGGAGACAAAAAGCCTTCGAACCGCCGTATGAGCGGATTAACCCGAGATATTTTCTGTGCGTCACCGAAAAACTTTCTACTCATTGAACATATGCGTTTTCGGACCCTACGTGAATGATCGTGCTATGGTCAGCGAGGTGGAGCGGGCTAGGAGGGATCGTGGGGCCCTCCCGGCGGTGGCCATCGAAGCGCGCCCGAGGGGATGGAGGGGAAAGCGATGAGAAGAATCGCTCGAGAAAAATGGTTTAAAGAATTCCAACGCGAAGCCTCAGCGTTTGCGCGTGAGGCGAAGAGCCGTGGAAAACACGTCCGATATGAAGACGCGAGCGAGCTGCTCGCGCGTTATGAGCATTTTGAGCTCACCATCCCGGCTCTACTCCGAATCGTTGAATCGCATGGTCTTCGCATGGTCGATTCGAGCGGACACACCGCCCATCCGACGCGACGCGAGAAGAAGCGCGAGCTCCGGAACACCAACTCGGAGCCGATTCAGACCTATTTGGATTGGATGGGCTCGGTGAGCCTGCTGACGCGTGAGGGCGAGATCGAGTTCGCGCGCCAAATCGAGCTCGGGAGGCGGCGCATCTACCATGCCATCGCCCGTTCCGGCTATTCGACACCTGGGCTCGCCCAGCTTATCGACGATGTGGAGCGCGGTGAGCTCACTCCTCAAGCGGCCGTCATCGAGCCGCTATTCGAGGAGGTGATCGAGGACCTGAGGGACGCAAGGCACCGCGCGCTATCCGAGGGCGGTCCGATGCCCTCCCAAAAACGCCACGGCGGGCTCGATCGCGCCTCGGCGGCCGCGCTCTATGAATCCATCGAGGCCGATCTTCACCATGTCGAGCGCGCCAAGGCCGAGATGATCGAGGCAAACCTTCGCCTCGTGGTCGCCATCGCCAAGAAGTTCTTGAAGCGTGGGCTCCCCTTCCTCGATCTCATCCAAGAGGGGAACATGGGCCTGATGCGCGCCATCGATAAATTTGACTATATGCGCGGGTATAAACTTTCGACCTATGCATCGTGGTGGATCCGCCAGAGCATGGCGCGGGCCGCGACCGATCAGGCCCGCACCATCCGCATTCCCGTCCACGCGACCGAGCTCTTGACGAAGCTCAACAACGCGACGCGAAAGCTGACCCCACGGCTGGGACGTGAGCCGACGGCCGAGGAGCTCGGGAAGTATCTCAAGCTCCCCGCCTCTCAGGTCGAGAGTCTCCTGTCCATCTCGAAGGATACGGTCTCTCTTGAGACTCCCGTAGGCAACGATGGCGCGAGCGAGCTCCGCGATCTCCTCGCCGATGAATTTGGCGAAAGCCCCATGGAGAGCCTCGCGACCGATGCGCTCGCCGAGACGGTTGAGCGCGCGCTTTCGACGCTCAACCAGCGCGAACAGAAGATCCTCCGGATGCGTTTTGGAATCGGAGCTGAAGAATCGTCGACGCTTGCGGAGATTGGGCGTGAGTTTGGACTCAGCCGCGAGAGAATCCGGCAGCTTCAAGCGCTCGCCATCCGAAAGCTGCGCGCTGGCGAGGGCAGCTACGAGCTGAGGGATTTCGTCGAAGCCTGAGCGTTGGCTTAGGCGGCGTCTTCGAGGCCTAGGGCCGTCGGGGCGCGCTCGAGTTCGAATTTCGGGCGAGCCTCGAGGTCGAGCTCCTCGTGCGATCGGCCGCGAAGCTCACGCTCGACAACCGCCATGAGCTCCGAGATGCTCTCCGAGCGGAGGGCATCTCGCTCGTAATCGTTTCGGCGGGGATCGGCACGAAGGAGATAGCGGATGAATTCTTTCATCGGCCCGAGCGGTGGTCGCCTTCGTCCGGGGCTCGCGCTGAGGACCTCGAGGAGCCTTTCGATATGAGCGAAGAGATCGTCCCCACTGGGGCGGATCGGCGCCTCGCCCTTTTCGAGCGCCTCGATCTGCTCAAAGATAAAGGGATTTCGAAGCGCCGGCCGGCCGATCATGATGCCCGCAACGCCTGCTTCCTCTTTGAGGCGGAGGGCATCGACCGCGCTGAACACATCGCCGTTTCCGATGACCGGGATACTCAGCTCGCTCG
>JAAZAH010000110.1 GCA_012514415.1 Sandaracinaceae bacterium | reverse complement strand
ACCGAAAGAGCCCGGCCGCGGAAAATCCCGCCGCCTACGTTCATTTCGCCTCGTGGTACGCCGCCGAGAAAGGCGGCCTCGTCGACTTCAACTTTGCTTGGTTTCCGCCGCAGATCGTCCGCTACAAGAAAGAGGCCGCCCCCGAGGTCAGGCCCTCCTTCGAATGGCGACCCAACCGCTTTCGCGAGCTCAAGCATTGCGACCGCTACGATTACCTCATCGTCCGCGGCGAGCTCACCCATCCCGCGCGCTTGCTCCGCGGCACGAGCTGCCCGCATCAATTCGCCCTCAGCGAGGGCACGTGGACGGTCTTTGAACGCTCAGCGCGCTGAAACGCGCGCCTTCACCCATTCGATAACGCGCGCTGAATAATCCACGCCATCGAGGCGCGTCATCTGCTGGATGCCCGTCGGGCTGGTCACGTTCACCTCTGTGAGGCGTCCACCGATCACATCGAGCCCAACAAAATAAAGCCCCTCCGCGCGAAGACGCTCGCGTACGGCTTCGATGATTCGACGATCGTCTTCATCGAGCTCGGCCTTCACCACGCGACCTCCGACGTGGATGTTGCTTCGAAGATCATCGGAGCGGGGAACGCGCAAGATGGCGCCAAGCGGCTCGCCATCAAGGAGCAAGATCCGCTTATCGCCTTTGGTCACGGCGGGCAAAAACTCTTGAACCATCACTTGGCGGCGCTCGTTTCGCGTGAGCGCCTCGATGATGGCGTTCTTATTTGGATCGCTCGCGCTCAGCTTGAAGACGCCCTCGCCCCCATGCCCGTCGATCGGTTTGATGACCGCAGCGCCGCCCTGCTCGTCCAAAAAGCGCACGATCTCATCCTTGCGCGCCGTGACCATCGTGCGAGGCGTCACTTCGGGGAAGAGCGTCGCGTA
This sequence comes from Sandaracinaceae bacterium, assembly GCA_012514415.1. Classification (GTDB taxonomy): domain Bacteria; phylum Myxococcota_A; class Polyangia; order Polyangiales; family Houyiibacteriaceae; genus JAAYBZ01. Next base: position 1,347 of record JAAZAH010000110.1, on the reverse strand, counting down.
GAGCTTTTCGTTCGCGTTTCGAAGCCCCATGGGCCGGTTGAGCACAAAGGGTCGCTCACCTTCGCCGATCGCGCTCAGGAGCAGAGTAAGCCAGAGATAATCGTCGTTGAAAGGCGGGTCTTTGCGGATGAAGAGCGCATCGAAATCGCTGAGCGGTCGCCGCTCTTCTTCGAGCAGCGTCGCCGGGGGACGCGACTCATCGCGCGAAAGCTCCGCGCGCCTTGAGTGCACGAAGCGTTCCCTACCGAGCTGAACGATATCGGTATGAAGCGCGTGATGGACCTCGATGCCGGCGGCTTCCGCTGCGAGCATCAGGGCAAACGTCGTATCGGCGTCACGGAGAATCGTCTCCACCGGATCCATCACAAAGAGAAAACGCATGTGCCAGAGGTAGCAGGCGGGCCTGGTTTTCGGCAAGGTGAAGGCCATGAAGTGGACAATTTCCGCACTTTCGCTCGTTTTCGTGATTTTGGCGCTGACGCTCCCCGCCGAGTCCAAGACGAGCGATTTCACGAAACGTTTTGAAGAATATGGCGTCGCAGCCGATCATCCCGACGCTTCTCTCGCAGGTGCCGAGATCCTCGCCAAAGGTGGGAATGCCGCCGACGCCGCCGCAGCCACGATGCTCGCGCTCGGAGTCGTCCATCCGGCATCGAGCGGATTTTTGGGCGGCGGATTCGCACTCTACTATCGCGCAAGCGATCGAAGCATCACCTTCCTCGATTTTCGAGAGACCGCCCCACGCGCCGCGGGTCCCGATTTTTTTATCGACAAGCCCCCGGTAGGCGAGGGCAGCCTCAACGCGGCGAGCCAGCGCGGCGGCCTCGCCAGCGGTATCCCGGGGGAGCCCGCCGGCATCGCTGCCCTCGTCGAACGATTTGGGAAGCTCAGCCTAAAAGAGGTGGTCGTGCCCGCCGTCCGCCTTGCGCGCCGCGGCTTCCGAGTGAGCGCGCATTTCGCGCGGATGGGGGCGGCCTTCGCCAATCAGCTCGAGGAAGACCCGCTGATGCGCACGTGGATCGAGCAAACGCGCGGTCTCCCCGCCGGGTCCAGGCTCCGCCGTCCGACCCTCGCAAAGACGCTCGAGCGCTTTGGGCAGGAGGGGCCGCACTATGTATATCGCGGCGAGCTCGCCGAGGAGATCGTACGTATCAACCGTGACGCGGGCGGTGTCTTCACGCGCGAAGATCTCGAGGATTATCGCGTCATCGAGCGCCGCCCACTTGAAGCCACCATCTTTGGCCATCGTTTTGTCACAGCGCCTCCTCCAAGCGCCGGCGGCTTCACCCTCCTCCAGAGCCTCAGGATCCTCGAAGCGCTCGATCCTCAGCTCCGGCTCGGCCGATT
>JAAZAH010000109.1 GCA_012514415.1 Sandaracinaceae bacterium | reverse complement strand
GCATCGCTCGCCATTGAAGCGCTCCTCGCAACTTCCATCCTGGGGATGGTCGGGCGCGATCTTTCGTGGGCGACGGATGCGCGGCCCTATGGCTACGAGCGCCTCATCCAGCTCTTCATCTACCTCTATAAACGCCCCTTCCCCGATCACCTTGACTACCGACCCATCTTTACGGGCTTTGCGGTCGCCGCGTCGATCGTCTCCCTCGGCCTTGCTTCGAAGCGACTGCGGGCAATGGCGAGCCGCGCATTTCTAGGGCTCGCGCTCGGCTTCGCTCTATTTGTGAACGGCGCATATATGCGCGATCTCTCCGATCATTGGAGCCAGCGGCCGCTTTTCGATCGCTATTACGCGCTCCGAAACGAAGGCGACCTCATCGGCGCGTGGCAGATGAATTGGAAGGGTGAAAATCTCTACACGGGCAATCGCATCCATGTCTTTATCCACGCGGACGAAGCGATGCGTGAAGTCATCGAAGAAGCCAAGGGCGCCAGCGTCTATTTTGTGCTTGAGCACACGCGCCTTGAGCGATTCAGACAGCGCGTCGGCGGGCGCGAAGTCGAGGAGCTCACGACGCTCCGGGATTGCAATAAGTTCATCCTCGTTCGCGTCCGCGGCGGTCCCCTCGAGAGGGAGCCACGATGAGGACGCGTCTTCGCGGAGGTCCGAACTTTGGGGCGAGTCCATCCGTAATTGACCCGCACATGAAATCACCTGGGGATGCGATCGCCCTTCTTCCGTGCGTTCTTGTCTCTCTTGGGTGACTCAAGGCGATTTTTCGAAGACGCAGTGAAGAGCTGCTAAGCTAATGTCGATGAAAAGGATCGCGTTATTGACGAGCGGGGGCGACGCGCCCGGAATGAACGCCGCCATCCGCGCTGTCACACGCCGCGCCCTCGATCGCGATTGGGAGGTCTTCGGCGTCGAGCGTGGCTACCAAGGGCTGATGCAGTCAAGTTTCATCCCTTTGAACGCGCGCGATGTCGGCGGCATCATCCAGCTTGGAGGGACGGTCCTTGGGAGCGCGCGCGCCCCTGAATTCGCGACCGAAGCGGGGCGAAGGACAGCGCTCCACCACCTCGCCAAGCGCGGCATCGATGCGCTTATCGTGATTGGGGGAAATGGGAGCCAGGCCGGAAACCATGCCCTTTCTTCGATGGGTTTTCCGACGGTCGGCATCGCCTCGACCATCGATAACGATTTATACGGCTCCGAGCCGACCATCGGCGTGGACACGGCGCTCAACGTGACCATTGAGTCCATCGACCGGTTGCGGACCACCGGATCGAGCCATCACCGAGCACACCTCGTTCAGACGATGGGTCGTGATCATGGCTTTCTCGCGCTCATGGCGGGGATTGCGGGCGGAGCCGAAGTCGTCGTCATTCCCGAGGCCGAGGTCGAACCCGATGAGATCGCGAGTCGTCTTCGAGCCGCGTACCTCCGCGGGAAGACGCACTCCATCGTGGTCGTCTCCGAAGGCTGTAAGAACAATGCGCAGGCCATCGCTCACCATTTCGAGCAGCACGAAGACGAAATCGGTTTTGTCGTCCGCGTGACCATTCTCGGCCATGTCGTCCGGGGTGCGGCGCCAACAGCGCGCGATCGGCTCATCGCAACGAGGATGGGGGTCGCCGCGGTCGATGCGCTCGCTGATGGGCAGCACGGCATCCTTGTCGGCTATGAAGGTGACGAGATCTGCCGGACGCCGCTCGAGATCGTCGCCTCCAATCAAAAGAAGCTGAACCTCGACTGGATCCAGCTGGCGCGGATCCTCGCTCAATGAGCGCTTGCGATGATTGAGGGCGGGGCATGAAGGTGAGCTCGGGATGAAACGCGCGGGCATCCTCCTCATTGCGCTGTCGCTCTTCATCTTCGCGCTCCTTGCGCATTATCGAGACGCCCTCCATTTGCTCACTCGCATTGGCGGGGAAGAGAGCGCCCTTGCTTCCTTCGCTGCGCTCGGAAGACCCGAAGTCGTCTCAGTCGACCTCGTCTATCCGGATGGCACGCGTGGAAGGATCTACCGTCCGGCTTCAGGTTCGGTGCATGCGCGCTATCTCGTCCTTCACGGAATGCACCGGCTCGGGATCGATGAGCCCCGCCTTATGACCTTATCGCGTGCACTCGCGGAGCTGCGGCTCGAGGTTCACACGCCGGAGCTCGAAGGGCTCAAAGACTACCGCCTCGGGCGGGAAGAGATCGAACGCATTCAAGCGCGCATCCGCGGGCTCTCCGCCGATACAGGCGAGCGGGCGGAGCTCTCGGTTTTCGCCATCAGTTTTGCCGCGGGGCTCGCGCTCCTCGCTTTTGAAGACCCCTCCCTTCATCGCTCGGTTCGGGGGCTCTTCTTGCTTGGCCCCTATGGCGATCTCGAGCGCGTCCTCCGATTCTATGGGGGCTCGGAGGCGCGCGGTCCGGATGGCGAAGCGGCGCATCTACGCCCCCATCCTTACGGGCTCGAGATCATGCTCCGTGATCGGCTCGACGAGTGGGTCGATCCCGAGTCGCGCGAGGCGGTTCACGCCATCCTTACCGCGGCGATGAGCGATCGCTTCTCCGACGCGGACGCGCTCTCCAAAGAGCTTGGCGGAGAGCTCGGCGCCGAGCTCCGGGCGCTGATCCGCGGCGAACCAAACGCGCGCCTCCAGCGCATCGCTCAAGGCCTCATTGACGCCCGCACGGAGCAGCTCGCTTCGCTTTCCCTCGATCCATCGCGGATCACGCTGCCCGATCGGATCTTCATCCTCCACGGCGCAGAGGACCGCGTGATTCCGCCGACCGAATCGCTTCATCTCGAGAAGGCGCTCGGACCCAAGGCCAAAGTGCTCATCACGGGCGCGATTCGCCACGCTGAAGGAGCGAGCGCGAGCGAGATCCTCGATCGGTTCGCGCTTCTTCACCTGATGCGCGGCGCGCTCTCGGGGCGGGCTCGCGAAAGTCTCTCGCGTTGAGCCTGCCCCGAGGCCTTCTCATCCGAGGCCTTCATCCGAGGCCTTCAACCAAGGCGTTCAGCGCTCCGGATCGAGTGGGGCGGCGGCTTCCACTGCGTAGGGAACCCCGTCCGCAACCTCCCAAGAAGTTGCGTGGGAAAGCTGCCCCTGATGTTCGTGCACTCCGTCGATATGGAAGAAGTCGGCTTGAACGCGCTCGTTGGTGACGTCGACGACGACGAAGCCGCGGCGAGTCCCTTCGAAATAACGCGTGCTCGGACTTCCGTAAAAGAGCGTCTCCGAGAGCTCCTCGATCATCGCCACTTCGGTCTCACTCACGCCGGGCTCTGTCACCACCGCTCCGAGACCAGGCGAGCTCACGGCCGAGGTGACGAACTCGACGCCGACGGAACCCTCTCGCGTCTCGCGATTGTACGTTTCGAGATCGAGGGGGATGTCATTTACCCAAGACATATGGATATCCCCCGTGAGAACGATGAGGTTATTGACCTTCTCGCGGTGAATCATCTCGAGGAGCCGGCGTCGGGCGGCGGGATAGCCATCCCAAGCATCGAGGTTGAACGGCAGGATGGGAGGCGGCTCACCGTTCTCGGTCGGGACGGCGGCGCTCATCGTGGCGATCATCACCTGCTGCCCGAGGAACTTCCAGCGCGCGTTGCTCGAGCTGAGCTTTTCCTCGAGCCACTCTTCCTGCTCTTTGCCGAGCAGCGTGCGGTGCTCGGGCTCATCTGCGAGGTCCGCCCATTTGATCTGCTCGTCGCGTCCAATCTGGCGCGTATCAAGCATCAAGAGATCGACAAGGTCGCCGTAGACGAATTGACGATAGATCTTACGCCGATCCTCCGCCTCGCGGATGGGGATCCACTCGTGATAGGCCTGCACGGCCGCATCGCGCCGCGCGAAGAAATCGCCTTCCTCGGGCGGATTGTGGTTTTGAGCCCCTTCACGCCAGGTGTCGTTGGCAAGCTCATGGTCGTCCCAGACGCAGATGAAGGGATGGCGCTGATGGACGTATTGAAGATCGGGATCGGTGCGATACTGAGCGTATCGAGTTCGATAGTCCTCAAGGGTGATGATTTCATGCGGCGGCTCGTAGCGGCGGAGCGCGCCGTACGTCGAGCTCGCCTCCTCGTCGTCACCCTCGGCAGGGCTGCCGTACTCGTAAATATAGTCGCCGAGATGGAGGACGACGTCGAGATCGTCGCGATCTCCCATATGTCGATAGACGTGGAAATAGCCGTGCGCGTAGCTCGAGCAGCTGGTGAAGGCGAAGCGGAGCGAACGGGCACCGGCGCCATAGGCGGTCTTGGTGCGACCAATGACCGAGGAGCGCCCATCCACCCAGAAGCGGTAGTAATAGTGATGACCGGCGTAAAGCCCATCGGCATCCACCTTGACGGTGAAATCCTTCGAGGCGTCGGTCTTTACCCATCCGGCGTTGAGTCGTTTCGTGAAACCCTCATCGACCGAGATCTCCCAAAAGACGTCCACCTCAGAGGCGCCGGGCTTGGTGATGCGCGTCCAAAGGATCACGCGATCGGTGAGGGGATCGCCGCTGGCGACGCCATGAGAGAAGAGGGACTCGGGGCCGATCTCGCCGTCGTACTCATATTCTTCGAGATCGGGATATTTGGAAGGGAGCGATTCGATTCCGTCGAGACCGCAGCCAGAGGTGAGGAGGGGCAGGCTCGTTTCGGCGAGCCCGAGGGAGGTCTTCTTGAGGAAGTCGCGGCGAGTAATGCTCATCGGGGGCATCCTTATTCAAGCGAGACCCTGCGCGAGAGAGGTCGCAGGGGTCGATATAGCGGCCCGATAGTCGCATAAAATGGGGCGATTTTGTACCGCCGAATTCGAAAAATGGAGTCAACAGGGGGGTGAACTGAGCGCGCGATGGTGGGGAAATGAAGTTTCGTTCATGAGCTTTCATGCCCAGGGGATGCTCAAGCAGCGTTACGGTAAAGTTCTCGCTGAGTCACACTCAGGGAGGAAAATCGCTGGCAAGGGGTTTTCCTCGGCCTGACCGCGCGGTACATAAGAGGAATGAGAAGAAACTCGATCCGGAAATCGGCGAGCGGGGTGATCGCGGGGCTTGCGCTCCTTATCAGCGCCTGCTCGGGGACCCAGCGCCCCGACCACCTACGGACCCTTCCACCGAAGGTCACCGACGTCGAAGTTTACGAAGCCGAAGATTGGCGGGTCGAAGTCGCTAAGCTTGAAGACGGCAAGACGGCGCTGCTGCGCCTTACGGGCGCCGATAGCGAGATCGACGGAATCCCGCTCCTGCACGAATATGAATCGGATGATTATGGTCGCCGCTGGGTGACGCAGATCCGAGGCCGGGAGCGCTCGATGCTTTACGGCGTGCGAAGCGCGAGAGCAGGTGGCGAGGCGCCGTATCGAATCCACCCGCCCAATGCACGTGACGCGAGGTTCGCCGAGCGGCTCGATGAAGTCCCGAGCGAGCTTGGTGATGCGATCGCCCGGCGCTATGCGCAGCTTCTCGACGAAGGCGTGATCGAAAAGCTCCAGCGCTACGATCGCCATTATGAGATCGAGCGCGAAAAGGAGCAGCTCTCGGAGAGCCTCCTTGTGACGCGGACCCGGTGCGATCTGCCCGAGCTCGAGATCGGCGTCGATTGGGAGACGGTGGGCGATCAAACGCTCCTCACGCAATCCATCTCAGGTCGCTGCGATTCGGCGCTGACGGCGCTTCGACAGGTCTGCGAACGCGAGGGCGCGAAGGAGTGGCTTCGATCCAAGATCGAGTCGGTCGAATGCAGCCTCGATGAAGAGGCGGTGGAGCCACAGGTCGCTCTTGACGAGGGGACACTCCGCTTCCGCTTCGCCCTCGAGAGCGTGAACCTCGACCAGAAGGCGCGAGAGGGAATCGAGGGCCTCGAAGACGAGCGCTTCGGAAACTTTGAAGCGGTCATGAGCTTCCATTCGACGCGCGTCTGCCAAGATGAATCGGGTGAACGATTCACCGTGATTTCTCCTCTCGCCGATCCCGAAGATCAGCTCGCGTACGGCACCGAGGAGACGCTCTACCGCGTGCCGCATTATCCCGGCATCGGCCTCGGATGGTTCCTCGATCCCCGCTCATTCAATCCGAAGCATAGCGACGCCTTCCGTGGATACGATCTCCGCTATTTCAGCAAGATCGAGGTCGACGGCGAGCAATGCCGTCTCAGCTGCGGCGAGCGCGAAATCCTTCTCTCGCTCGCTGACGACGAGACCAAAGAGAAGCTTCTCTCGATGGAGCGCGAGCCATCGCCTTTCGATCGAGTGCCGCACGCGCTGGCACGCGACAAGGCAGGGGTCTACTATTATGTCGATCGTGGCAACACTCCCGAGACGGCGAAGGATTTCCGGCTCTATCGCGGTCAGCGCGGCGCGCTTCGCCAGCTCGAGATGCGCGATGTGGTGAGCGATAGCGAGGGTGAGATCTTCGAGAGTCGTTCGGGGACGCTTCGTCTCGTACTCGATCGCGACGAGGCAGCGTGGCTCCAAGGGAAGTCGCGAAAAGACCTGAAGGCGCTACCCATCGAGGAGAACCTCGGCGTGATCTTCAACGAGCTTGGCGTTTATCTCGGGCGCCCTCTCGGCGTGCCCTGCGATGATCTCTAGGCGACCCCAAGCCTCGCTCGCTCTTCACTCCTTCGAAACTCGGCCGAGAAGCATCGTGAGAGGTTGAGGCGATGAGCGGGCGGCGAGATCGGCGTCTTCACGGGTTGAGCCATGAGCATCATCACGCGCTTGTGCTCGCCCGAAGGGCGCGTCTCGCCGAAGAGCGGGGCGCCTCGGATCCCGAGGCACTCTGGGAAGACATTCAAAAGGAGTTCGCGCGCTCCATCCTCCCGCATTTTGTGGTGGAGGAAGAGCGGATGCTGCCACCGCTTCGAGCGCGTGGAGAGGGCGCGCTTGTCGAGCGCACGCTACGCGACCATGAGGAACTGAGACGGCTGATCGCCTCAAGCAAACCGAGGCTTCGGGAATTTGGCGAGGCGCTCTTTCGGCATGTCCGTTTAGAGGAGTCCGAGCTTTTCGATCGCGCGGAGGAGCGGCTCACGGACGCTGAGCTCGATGCCCTCGAGAGAGCGCGGCCGGTCATACGCTGAGCGCGCGGAGGGGCGATTCCGCTCGCCTCTCGCTCAAGCGCCAACGAGATCCGCGCGCTCGCGCGCTCGCTCGAAGACGCTCACCGCGAGATAGATCCACGCCGAAAGCGCGAGTGAGGCGAGGTACGGAGTGCCGATTTGAAGGACGTGAGCAAAGAGTGCGTAGCCAGCCGTGCCGATGAGGAGAGTCGCCTTGGCCGCTCGCCTTCCGCCGAGGCGCGTGAACACACCAAAAAGGAGAGAGACCACGATGCCCGCGCTCGCAAACGCCGAGGCTTCGAACACGAGCGAGTGAACGCTGTCGCCTCGTAGCGCGAGAAAGACCGCAACGATCCCAAAGGATGCGACCGAAGCACGCGAAATGAGGAGCCTTGAGGGAGCGCTCGAAAGATGGAGGCCGCCGAGGACGTTGCGCGAAAAGAGCCCACCGGCCGCGAGCAGAGCGCTGTCGACTGTCGAGAGGATCGCGGCGAGGAGGGCCCCGACGAAGAGCAGGCGCCCATACTCACCAAGGTGCTCGACGGCAATCATCGCGATGATCTGATCCTGCGCTTCGATCCCGGGCATCTCGACGCGGGCGAGGGCGGCGAGTGCGACGGGAACGGCGCCGACCGCGAGATAGACGAGCCCCGCGGCGATCGTGGCGCCGCGCGCGATGGTCGCGGAGCGGGCAGCGAAGGCTTTTCCGGCGAGCTCTTGCGCTGCGAGTGATCCCACGATCGGGATGATCCACGCCTCGAGCGAAAGACGGAGGTCCTTCGGTGGGTCACTCAGCGGTGTCGGGCTGAACGCTGCGGCGAGCGTCTCGGGCGATGCTTTGAGTAGGGCGAAGGCACCGAGGGTGAGGACCGAGACGACCAGGACCGACCCTTGGATCAGATCCGTATACGCATCGGCAAGCATGCCGCCGACGCTCGTATAGAGAATGCACGCTGCCGAGGCGCATAAGAGCGCGGTCGTAAAATCGAGACCAAGGGTGCCCGAGAGGATCTGACCAAGCGCCTTCATCTGCGCCGAGGCCCAGAGCAGCGATCCGGGGATCATGAGCCACGCGACGAGCCGCTCGGTCCGCTCCGAAAAGCGTTCGCGGAAAAGATCGGCAAGCGTCATCAGACCGCGCCGAAAAAGGGGTGCGGCGAGGATGAGCCCAAAAACGATGAGCGCGATGCCGTAGCCAAAGGGATCGCTTGCGGCGGCGAACAGCCCGTGGGCGTAGACTTGACCGGCTGCCCCCACGCACGCTTCGGCGCCGAACCATGTCGCAAAGACACCCGCGGAGGTCATCCACGGCCCGAGCGAGCGGCCGGCCACAAGATAATCCGCTTCACTTTGAACCCGCCTCGAAATCCATAACCCGATGGCGAGCTGCGCCCCGACATAGAGCGCAAGGAAAACGAGCTGAGAGATCACGGCGCCGTTTATCGCATGCACGGGGGCGGGCGTCATCCCGGCATGCTCCAACCGCAAGGAGGGGCGCCGGCGGGCGTTCACGCTGCCGGCATACTCCTCAACGGTCGCGCTTAACTCGCCTAGGGAAGAAGCTCTTCGGTATACCCCGGTGGCGCGATCGCGCGATAGAGCGCTTCGACGATGGGCGTGAGCTCGTCTTTATGGATGGAGACGCTGTCGCCGCCGCGAAGTCCGATGATCGCATCTTCTCCGCGATCGTCGGTGTAGAGCCCGCCGTAGGTCTCAAGGTAGGCGAGGCGATAACGATGAAGCGGCCATCGGAAGAGGTGCCGCGCGGCCCAATGTCGTGGAATCTCGGAGTCGCTCGCCCCGATGCGTATACGAACGAAGGCAGCGTCGATGGGCTCGACCTCGATCCCTGCCATGCGAAGCGGAAGTTCTCCCGGAGCCGCCTTTTCAAAAGGCGCGAATGGAGGCTCGGGCACGGCGGTCCAGCTTGGCGGCGGTGGGTCAGCGTCGAGGTTGTCGGATGCGAAGAGAAGCGCGCGCTTGATGCCTTCCCCACTCAGGCTGCTCCCCTTGGGGAGATAAATCAAGTCGGTCTCGAAATGCGCCCCCTCGCCTTCGAGGATCGCGAGATACGCTCCCCTTGGTGCGTTGATCGTTTCGGGACTCACGAGGAGCCGAAGCGAAGACTCGCCGACTCGCGCGACGATGCCCTCGTCTTCGCTCCGAAGATCGAGGTGGGTTCGCGGCACGGAGGTGTCACCCTTACCCCGAACGGCCAATCCGCTCCCGATCCGCAAGGGGCGACGTTCGTCGGGCGGCGTATCGACGTTGGCGCAATAAACGAGCGTGAGGCCGCATTGGCGGAGGCCGGGCGGGATGGGCGGCGGAGCGTAAGGTGGCCGCAGCCTCGATGGCCAATGAAGGTGACCATAAGGATGAAGGACGAGCTCAAGCGTTCGCTGGAGAAAGCGCGATTCATCCCCAAAGCTTTCTTTGTCCTGAATGAAAATGCGCGGCTCGAAGGAATCGAGCATCGGGTTTCCCGTGGGGAGGGTGACGACCCATTCATCCGAGAAATTCTGATGCGCGAAGTAGAGCGGTTCGCTCGCCGTGGGCGCCTCGAGTTGGTTGGGGCCGATTGAGGCGACGACCATCAGGTGATGCTCGTAGCGGCCGGGGCGCGCCGTGAGCTCACGGAGGTTGGTGCGGCGGATGCCTCCGGGCAGGTCGGGATTTTCTAAGCGCGAAACTTCGGGAAATCGCCAGCTTGTCGTGCAGGGATGCCTCTCGATCATAGAAAACGCTCCTCGATCCAAGGGATCAAACGGTCCATGAGCGCCTCGACGGCGGGCGACTCCTTTTGATCAAAATCGGGCTCGAAATAATGCCGAGCAGTCTCGAACTCGATGAAGGTCTTATCGACGGCTGCGGCGGCTTCGAAAATTCGAAGTGCGTCACTCTCTCGGTAAATCTCTTGGTCTGCGCCGGCGTGGACGACGAGCGTTGGCTCCTTGATGTCGGGCATCGTCTTCAGCAGATCGGCGTTTGTCTGAAGCCCTGACCAAGTGCTCAGCCAAGCGCGCGGTGTGACCGTCCGCGCGAAACCGAGGAGCCGATGGTTCATGAGATCCGGGCGATGGCTAAGGAGCGATCCGTAGACCCGCGCCGAAGGCTCGAGCGTATTGTCGACATAATAGGGGTTCGCCATCGTTCGATAGACGACCATGACCTCTTCAAGGTGTCTTGCGCGCTCGATCTCGCGGCGCTCGGACTCGGGGCGCTCGTCGAACCCGGGCGCTTCCATGGCGGCGATGGCCTCGAGCACCGCGTTCATCTTCTTCTGGGCGATGGCGTCGATGCGCTTGACGCGCTCGACCTGCGCCGCGCGATAGCATTCGAGAAATTCGGGAGCGTAGCGGGACCATTCGGGCGGGGGCCGAAAACCATTCCGCGGATCGTACATATCAAGGCTCGGATCGGTCGCGCGCGGATCGAGTTCGTCGATGACCGAGGGGTCGATCACGTTCATGAGGACGGCGCCCTCGCCGCGATGCGCGGAGATGTGGACGATTCCATCGGCAGAAATGAGATCGACTTGAGTGAGGCGGGTGGGGAGGCCGCCGGGCGCGATCGCAATCCGCTCCTTTGCCGGTTTGGTCGCCTGTGATTGAAAGAGCGCGTTGAGCGATCCGCCGCCCGAATTCCCGATGAGAATGACCTTTTCAGCGCCGCGGAATTCCTTCAAAAAGCGCACGGCGGCGGCAACATCGAGGATGATCTCTTCGTGGACTGTATCCGTATCGTTATTCGGATTGCGGGTATTGGCGCCGAGGCAACCAATCCCCCGCTCGAGAAGACGCGGGAAGGTATAATGCCGCGTGAAATCCACCCGCGGGTGCATGCAGACGACGGCGACTTTCGGGCGTGGATTCCCGCGTGGCGTCCAGTAGAGCCCTTGAAACTCACGAAAATCTGCAGCGCGCAGAAGCAGCGGCTCAACGTCCGCGTCGACCTTCTTTCGAAAGTGATAGGGCGCGCCACCCCAATACGTCTTGGCAATGATCGTCACGAGGGAGAGACTCACCAATAACGATAGCGGAATCAAGACCGTTCCCATGGCGCTTCGTTCGCGCGGTGGTATCTCTAACCTAGGACGGAGATGAAGATCCTCGATATCAGCGAGTTCTATTCGGAGCGGGGGGGCTCGGTGAGCCGTTATACCGATCAGAAGTTTCGCGCCGCTGCACGTCGAGGAATCGAACTCGTCGTCATCGCCCCCGGGCAGGAAGACCACGTCGATGAGCGGGAGGGTGGAAGGATCGTCTGGATCAAAGGGCCGCCCATGCCGATCGATCCGCGTTTTCATCTCCTCATCCGCGAAAAGGCGGTCCATACCATTGTCGATCTCGAGCGCCCCGACCTTCTCGAAGCGTCGAGCCCTTGGACTTCAGGATGGTTCGCCGCGCGCTATCGCGAACCGATCCCGCGCGCCTTCATCTTCCACCAGGATCCCATCGCGCGTTATCCACATACCGCTTTTGATCGCTTCGTGGAGCGCGATCGCCTCGATCGTTTCTCCGCTCCGTATTGGGCCTATCTGCGTCGGCTTTCTTCGAGGTTTGACGCGACCATCGTCGCCTCCGAATGGCTCGCGAACCGTCTCCGAGCGTTCGCTTTGCCGTTCATCGAGCCGATCCCTTTTGGCATCGAAAAATCCCGTTACTCGCCCTCACTTCGCGATCCCGAGCTCCGTCGTGCGCTCCTCGATCGGGCCGGGGTGCTTACGGATGCCTACCTCTTTGTTGGCGTGAGCGATCATCTTCCCGATCGGCGTCTCTTCACCCTCATCGACGCGATCGCCGAGGTGAACGCGCGCAATACCCTTGAAAAACCCGTCGCCTTCACACTCTACGGTGACGGTCCGTTGCGCCCGCTCCTCGAGCAGCGCGCAAAGAAAGTCGAGCACGTCACCATCGCGAGTCTTGTCGGCGAAAAGGAGGTGCTTCCGAGCGCCCTCGCCTCGGCCGATGCGTTCCTGCACGGTGCGGCTGCAGAGACCTTCAGTGAGGTCACGGCCTCGGCGTTGGCGAGTGCGCTTCCGCTCGTCGTCCCTAGCGCGGGCGGGGCGAGCGATTTTGCCGATCCCGCCTTCGCAGAACGCTACGAACCAGGCGATTTTCTCGACTGCGCCGACGCGATTGAGCGACTCGTTCTGCGGGATCTCGACGGGCTGCGGCGATCGGCTCTCCAAGCCTCGCGAACAAGAGTGCGGAGCGTCGATGACCATTTTGGGGAGCTCTTTACGTATTATACGAAGCTACTTGAACGCTGAGCATTCGGTGCCCGCTGGTTTGGTGGGAGAGAGGGGAGGATGAGCTTCGATTACCTGGGCTTCGCGCGCCGCTGGCCGTTCATCCCGATCGCTGTGGTGGGCCTGCTCGCGCTGATCCTAGCGCTGGTCTCCCGCTCGCTCACCATCGACTCTTCACTTGCATCACTCCTTCCTCGAGGGACACCGACGCTCCTTGCCCTCGAAGAGATCGAAGAGCGCATCCCAGGCTCGGGCCGCCTAAGCTACCTCGTGCGCTCCAACGATCCCGAGTTCAACTACGCGCTCGCCGTTCGATTGAGGGAGAAGGTCGAGACGTGGGAGGAGACGCGTTGGGCCATCGATCGGCGTGATCCGGGCGAGCTCTCGAGGCTTCGCGCTCAGCTCATCCCGCGTGAGGAGCTCGCCCGCCTTGCGGATGAGCTCGAGGCCTTGATCGATTGGGAAGAATGCGAGCGCCTTCCCGGCTGCGAAAACATCGACGAGCGACCGCAGCTTCCTACCGAGGAAGAGTTCGAAGAGCGCCTTCGCGGATCGCCCGAGCTTTCGTCGCTTATCCGCTATCTCGGCGGGACGTCGGTGGTTCACCCTGAAAAAAGCGAGAGCGCGCTCCCGAGCGGGGCGCTCTGCTCCGAAGACGGAACGATTTGCGCCGTCGATGCGAGCTTCACACCCAGTCCCTCGAACCTCGAAGAGGCGACGAAGATCTATGATAAGAGCGTCGAGCTTCTTGAGTCGCTTCGCGGTCCCGACGACCCCCCCGATCTCGAGCTCGCATTTTCGGGACCCTATCGGAACGCACCGATGACGAAGAAGGTGATGGAGGAGGATCTCCGCATCACGAGCGCACTCAGTCTCTTTCTCGTCTTTGGTTGGTTGCTGCTTCAGTTCCGAGGACTCCGCGCGCTGCTCCTCGTGTTCTTACCGCTCTCGGCCGCGATGCTCATCACGCTGGGCGTCGTTGCGCTCTTCGGCCTCGAAATGAACCTCGTCAGTTCGTTCACTTTCGCGATCCTGATCGGCATCGGGAACGATTTCGGGGTGCATATCTTGATGCATTACGGCGATCGACGGCGCGAGGGCCTCGGGGTCGAGGAAGCGCTTCGCCAAGCGCTCCGCGGCCTTCGAGGCTCGATGTTTGCCGCCGCGATGACGACCATCCTCACGTTCGCTCTTCTCTCTTTTGCGCACTTTCGCGGCCTCTCGCAGCTTGGAGCCATCGCAGCTATCGGCGTTGGGCTCGCTGTCCTCGTGTATCGCTTTTTGCTTCCGCCGCTCATCTTTGCGTTCGATCGGATTTCGCCCGAGCGCGCGAATCTCATCCGTAGCTTTCATTGGGTGCGTACCGAGCGGATCGGCCGACGTGCGGCGCGCGGCATCCTCGCTGTCTTCTTTGGAGCGGCCCTCTTCCTTGGTGCGTTCGCGAACGACGCGCGTTTCGAATACGATTTCAAGCGTATCAATCCACCCGAGATCGAGCACGGGATCGCCACCTCGGGAGCGCTCCATGGTGCGTCGGGCGTTCCGCTTTATATCCTCGCCGATCATGAAGGCGATGCTGGCCGCATTGCGCATGAGGCGGAGCGCATCCTTGGCGCGCGCTTTACCGCGCCGGAACACATTCTGAGTCTCTCCCTCTCCACGTTTCTTCCGGACGATCTCGATGAACGCATCCAAGAGCTCGATCGCCTCCGTGAGCTCGACGCGCGGATCGAGGCGCGGATGAGCGAAGAAGAGCTGCGTGAATACGCAGGCCTTCGGGAACTTCTCAAGCCTCGGGAGCGGCTTCGCTACGAGATCCTCCCCGAGTTCATTCGCGATGTCTTCATGGAGCGGGACGGCAAGCGTGGTTCTTTCGCCGTGCTCTATCTTCAGGTCTCGGGCTCGGATGCGATCCGCATGGCGGAGCTCTCGAGCGAGATCGCGCGGCTACGGGAGCGCTTCCCCGAGGCGCGTTTCGCTTCACCTTCGGCCGTCGTCGGCGAGATTATGCCGAGCCTCCGGCGCGATGGTCCGCTCGTGATCGGCCTCACGTTCGGCATTCTCTTCCTCGTCACGCTTCTTGCGAGTCGCTCGCTCGGACGCGCGCTGTTCATCCTCGTCCCGCTCGCTCTTGGCGCGCTCTACTCGATCGGCTGTATGGGGCTCCTCGATCTCAGACTTAACTTTTACAACATGGTCATGCTACCCGTGGCGCTCGCGCTCGGAATCGATGGGGCCATTTATATCGCATGGTCGATGGCGAACGGCGGAACCTCTCCGGTGGAGCGGCAGCGTCGCGCCGATTCGCTTCAGACTGCCCAGCGCGGTGTGCTCGCTGCGATGATGACCAATATCGGTGCTTTTTCGAGCTTCGCCTTTGCCGGAAACCCGGGGCTGAGCTCGCTCGGGAAGCTTGCCTTCATCACGCTTGGCTCGATTCTGCTCACGACCCTTGTTTTCTTCCCCGCGCTCCTTCTTCTTTTATCGAGACGCGGGGCGACCGCGACATCGGACGCGTAAAAAAGACGGCGTCCTCCATAGGGATGAGCTCGAACGGCCTGCACACGCACTTCGCGACGAGGGCAGAAGATCCATCGAAACGTTCACTCTGAACATTTAGGGGCTTCCACAAAGCGCCGCGTTGTGATGAGGTGTGAAGCTAGTGAGGCCCCCTTTCCCCCGTGTCGCTCGCCCTCCGCGGTGATCGTGCACGAGTACAGTCTCGGGGAGTGATGGCCGATTTTTTGAGGATGGTCATGCGTCAGAAAACCCCCTTTATCTTGCTCCTCGCGGCGCTCGTCTCGCTGAGCGCGCTGATGCCCGAGCGAGCAGAAGCTCAGCCCCCCCCGGCGAAACACCGCATCACCTATAACGCGAACGTCGCCGCCCGATACAACCCCCTCGGGCTCTTCCTCTTCGGCGACGTTTCGTTCACCGAACGCCTCTATCGTTCGCGGAACGTGCTTCTTGCGCAGAACCACGTGAGCATCGGCGTGGCGCCGCAGCTGAGCCCCGGCTTCGCTCGCGTGGGTGCTAAGCTTGAGGTTCAGCCGCTTTCGATCTTTAAGGTCTGGGCCGCGTACGATTACGGCGCGTGGTTCGGAACGTTCAACTTCATGCAGAGCTTCCCCAGCGCCAACTCCGATTGGAGCGATACCGCGCATCGCGAGCTCGACGATTCGCCGAATCCGAACGATCACGCTTTCCTCTCAAAGGGACGTACGCTCACGCTTGGGGCGCAATTTCAGATCAAGGTCGGCAATATCGCCCTTCGCAATATCTTCCGTGCCGAGATGTCGCATTGGGAGCATCGACCGGGTGATCGCATCATTTACACCTCGATTCACGACGTCCCGGTCATCGCCGACGGTGGGTGGCTCCTCGTGAACGACCTTGATCTCTTCTACTTCTTCAACGAAACCGGCTGGCTTATCGCGGGCCGCTACAACTGGACGCGCGCCATCTACAACGACGATGCGTACACCCCCGAAGAGATCGCTGCGAATGTGCCCCGAGAAAAGAACCATATGCATCGCCTCGGACCGGGTGTGGGCTACACGTTCAAGTCCCGCGGACCGGGCTTCCAGGACCCGATGCTCGTTCTCTTTCTCAACTGGTACGCGAAACATCGCTTCCGCACCGGTGAGGATGTGCACGGCGCCATCCCCTATGTCGCCATCGCTTATCTGATGAAGGGCGATCTTCTGCGTCGAAATTGAGGCGCATCGAAGGCGAACGCGCCGCTTCCAGCTCCCTCGGTTGGCCATTTTGAGGAGCTCGGAACGGCGCGTTTTTCCTTAATCGCGAAGCTAGACGCGGAGGCGAAACTCTTCGCCCATTCCGAAGATGCCGTCGAGCTCGATCCTCTCGCCGTCGACACCTTCGAGCGTCCCGTCGATGCGCCCGAAGGGACCTCGATAGCGGCTCTCGACGATGAGTGCGTTGATGCGAACGTCGCCTTGGAATTTCACCTCGAAGCGGAGGTCGACTTTCCCTTCCTGATCACGGATCAGCCATCGCTCGTTCTCGGTCCCGCGATCGAGCATTTCGAAGCGGGCGTGCGGTAAGAGGCTCATCTTGCCATTCCGCCAGAAGCAATTTTCGTGGTAGCGCTCGGGATCGATGCTCGCGTTCTTCGTGATGTTGATGCCGACGAGGGTGCCGTCGTCGAGATACGCGCCGCCGGTGAGCCAATCCCACTGCATCTGATAATCATAATAACCCTTATGATCGTCGATGAAGGCGTAGCCGCTGTCGCGCGTAAAGGCGTGTGACTCTCCACGAAAATCGAGAGAGCCTTCGCAAGGGAAGAGTCCTTTATGGCTGTACATCCCGCGGTGATCGCCGAAGGGAATCGAGACGATTTGGGGCTCGGTCTTCGAGGTGTCGAGTCGGAGTTCGCCATCGACCCCCGGAAAATCACCCTTCTTCGGAATGCTTAGGCGCACGCGGAGCTCGTCTCGCTCAAGCTCATTTTCGAAGACGAAGTCGATCTTACGCTTCTGATATGCGGTGCGCGTCCCGTAGAGCCCCTCGGCGACTTTGAACGCCGAGCCCGGGATCGGCTTCTCGAAGACGTATTTTTGGTTGCTCTCGCGATCAAAGATTTTGACCTGCACCATCGACATCAGCTTCGCGTTGAAGAGCGCGATGTGCATGAAGAGTCTTCCGTTGCCCGTCTGCATGGCTTGCCACTCTTTGAGCCGGAAGGAGCGCAGCGGGCGCGGCATGAAAAACCCAAAGGGGGCGCGCGCATCGATGAGGTTAGGATGGCGGATGGGTTGGCGGAAGGAGCCGAAGCGGAGCTGGCCGTCTTCAACGAGCCTTTCGGGGGAGTCTTCAAGCGTACGTTTGGGCATCGAAACTACTCTAAGCCACGCGGATGATTTTGGCGAAGTGCCGCGCCTTAATGGCGACGCCTTCACGTCTGCCACGAGATATTGGAGGTGCCTCATGAGGGGAATGCGCCGATTGTCACCGTTCGTCGAGACGCGCTTGTCTCGCCTCGCTTTCAAGGGATGCGATGGGCGCCGAGATGGCTGTCGCGATGACCGCGTGCGGGTGGAGGCGGCGTGTGCTACGCCTCCGGATATCCACGAGCGCTTCGTTTGCTGCATTGTGGCGAGTTGAGGCGCTCTCGTTTCCTACGATTTCTCTACGAAGTCTTCGAGTTTAGGGACGCGGGAGGGGGGCGCGGCGCCCTAGCCCCACGGGATCGCGCCTTCGGCGTCAACCTCGCCGCAGAGAGTCCCTTATCCAATGCAAACCACCCCTCCTCGCGGAGTGCCGAGCGGTTTTGACTCGCTCGGTCTTTCCTCGCGACTTCTTCGCGCTGTGCGCGACGCAGGTCACACAACCCCCACCTCGATTCAGGCGCGCGCCATTCCACCGGCACTCGAGGGGCGCGATCTTGTCGCCCTTGCGCAGACGGGAACGGGAAAGACGGCGGCTTTTGCTCTGCCGATCCTTCACCGCCTCATCGAGACGAAGGCGCGCGCCCGAGAACGTAGCCCGCTCGCCCTCGTGCTTTCGCCCACTCGCGAGCTCAGCTCCCAGATCGCGGCATCGTTTGAGCAGTACGGAAAACATAGCGGTCTCAGCACCGTCGTGATCTTTGGCGGCGTCGGCGCGGCCAAACAGATCGCTGCGATCGAGCGCGGGGTCGATATTCTGGTTGCGACTCCGGGCAGGCTCGAAGATCTTTTTCGCAGCGGGCATGTCGAGCTTGACGACGTTCGCTATTTCGTGCTCGATGAGGCCGATCGGATGCTCGATCCGGGTTTTCTTCCGAGCGTCCGCCGCGTCGTCAAAGCGCTGTCGAAGGAGCGTCAGACGCTACTCTTTTCGGCCACCATGCCGAGCGCTCTCGAGCCGCTCATCGCAAGCTTTCTCCGCGATGCCATCCGGGTCGAGGCGGCGCCCGTTGCCTCCACTCCCGATCGCATCGATCAGTCGCTTTATTTCGTCGCGAAAGATGCGAAGCGCGAGCTTCTTCCGATGCTCTTGAAGGATCCCGAAGTCGAACGCGCGATCGTCTTTACGCGCACCAAACACGGGGCGAATCGCGTCGTCAAACAGCTCGCCGCGCGCGGTGTCGATTCCGCCGCCATCCACGGAAATAAATCCCAATCCGCGCGCGAAAAAGCGCTTGGAGCCTTTCGCCATGGGACGATGCGGGTCCTCGTCGCGACGGATATCGCCGCCCGCGGCATCGATGTGTCGGGCGTCACGCACGTGGTCAATTTTGATTTGCCCGACGATCCCGAAAGTTACGTCCACCGCATTGGGAGGACGGCGAGGGCAGGGGCAGTCGGAAAGGCTTATACGCTCTGCAGTCCCGAAGAGCGCCCGCTTCTTCAACGCGTAGAGCGGCTCACAATGCGCCGAATTCCCATCGTTGAAGCGCATCCCTATGCCGACGGGGCCACGCCGAATACGCCGGACCCGGCGCCGGAGCGCCGTCCCTTGCACGGGCAGCGCAGGCTGCGCGGAAACCCTCAGTCCAGCCGTTCGCCCATGCGTTCGGCGGAGGGCGGCGCGGGGAGCGCGGGAACGCGCCGACGAGGTGCTTCGACGCGCTCCGTCGAGGTTTCGGACGGCGTCCGACGAAGGAACGAAGATGCGCCGGACGGCCGGAAACGTTCGGACGCTGCGAGCTCGAGCGCGGGGAGGCGAAGGCGTTGAGCCCATGGCGCGCTTTCGGCGCAATCGCCTGAGCGTGCACGCCCCTCGCCCGACGTTCCCCCGGCCTTACTCGGTGGTCGTGTCTGCGTTCGGCGTCATCGACCGCATCATTCGCTCCTTCAGCTCGTAGAGGGAGTCCATGCAGTCCGAGGCATCGTATTCGCCTCCATGGGCGATCCAGATCTCGATGTAGCCATCGCCGTGCGGAAGGAGCGTATAATGTCCCGCTTCGCCCGGCGCACGCATCAGGCGGATCGTCTCCCCGCCGTAGTTCGACGTTCCGACCTCTACGGCTCGGTAGAGGCTGATCATGGTCTGATAGCCCTCTTCGGCGTCGTTCACGCGATCGCGCTGTTGGAGGTTGATCGCGAAGGCTTCACCGTCACCGATGCTTCGTCGCGGCGAGAAGATGTTGAGGTAGCGATCGAGGCTCCAGCCGTCCGGATAGTCCATATGGAAGACGAGGCGGGTGCCGCTATTGTCCGCTGTGACCAGTGGACGGGATAGGGCGCTCTCGATCGCGGTGCAGGTGCGTTCACCAAGCGTGCCCTCAAGCTCTTCCAGCTTTGCTTCGTCGTTGTTTTCGCCGTTCCCCTCCTCGCCGGCTTTGCTATCGCAAGCACTCAGGGCAATGGCGCCCACCATCAGAATACCCAGAAGCCAGTTGCGCAGCACCTTCGAGTCCATGGCTGCCTCCTTTTGGAACCGCCTCCGAATCGGAGTTCGACGAGGGAGTTCGGTTGATTGTTTCGTGAACTTTGGGCGCGAGCGATCCCAACCGCGATCGGCGCATTCGGCTGAGGATAGCTGCCTTCTCCGGAAAGAGGCGCAAAATCCAGCCGCGTCCATGCATCGGTGCGCGGAAGGGCACGAACGGCGCGTCTGGATGCCGGGGGAGCGCAGGAGAACCCGAGGCCAGGGCGCAGCGCCCATCAGCGCGAGGAATAAGGCACAGGGCGGCTTCACCTCATCGACCGTCCCGCGCTTGAAAGAAGCGCCATCGACCGGAAGGCCAAACGGGCCGGCCAAGGCATCGCCGCGCCAGGGATGAGTGCACGCCCCACACCCCCATCACGAGCGTGTCCGAGAAAGGACTGGGAGCGCCGCTACCGCGAATCAGGTCCCGGGACGGGCACCGCGCGGCGCGAGGATGGTCGTCATCGTCCGACCCTCCATACGGGGCGGCGTCTCGACGATCACCTGATCGCCAACTTGGTCAATGATCGTCTCAATCTGCTTGAGAGCGACCTCGGGGTGCGTGATTTCACGCCCGCGGAAACGCACGGTGATCTTCACTTTATTGCCGCCCTCGATGAAGCGGCGGATGTGATTCACCTTGAAGGCGATGTCGTGCTCGTCAGTCTTCGGCCGAAGCTTGATCTCCTTCAGCTCGATCTGCGCTTGGCGCTTCTTCGCCTCGGCTCTCTTCTTCTTCTCGTCGTATTTGAAGCGCCCATAGTCCATGATCTTACAGACCGGGGGCTGAGCCTTCGGGTTGACTTCAACGAG
>JAAZAH010000108.1 GCA_012514415.1 Sandaracinaceae bacterium | reverse complement strand
TGACGACGATGACCTCGATGACGACGATGACCTCGATGACGACGACGACCTCGATGACGACGACGACCTCGATGACGACGACGACCTCGATGACGACGACGAAGCAGAAGACATCGGGCTCGACGCGAAGGCCGACGCGGGCCATGAAGACCAAGACGAGCCGGCACATTCTTCAGGCCGCCTGAGCGCCACCGACGACCCTTGGGGCGATGCGGACGGCAGCGACGATTCCCCCGGCTCGCCGTCGCTGAGCGACGATTTCGACGACGATGATTTTGAAGACGACGATCCCGACGACGACGTCTTTGAGAATCCCGACTTCGACGATGACGACGAAGGCTGGGAGGACGACGAAGATGACGACGATTGGGATGAAGAAGAGGATCAAGAGTGAACTTTCAGAGCCTTATCCTGACGCTTGATCGATTCTGGGCGGAGCGGGGCTGCATCCTCGTTCAGCCTTATGACTCCGAGGTGGGCGCAGGCACCTTCAATCCAAACACCTTTCTCCGCGCGATTGGCCCCGAACCCTGGAACGTCGCCTATGTCGAGCCTTCACGGCGCCCGACGGATGGACGCTACGGCGAAAACCCAAATCGACTCCAGAGCTTCCACCAATACCAAGTCATCCTCAAACCTTCCCCTCCCGATATTCAGGAGCTCTACCTCGAGTCGCTCCGCGCGATCGGCACCGATCCCGAGTGTCACGACATCCGCTTCATCGAAGACGACTGGGAGTCGCCCACGCTCGGCGCTTGGGGGCTTGGTTGGCAGGTCTGGCTCGACGGGCTCGAAATCAGCCAGTTCACCTATTTCCAACAATGCGGCGGGATCGATTGTCGTCCCGTCTCGGGCGAGCTGACCTACGGCCTCGAACGCATCGCGATGTACCTCCAAGATGTCGACGATGTGTATGAGCTGGAGTGGGCGCCGGGGATTCGTTATGGCGAAATCCTAAAGCGCTCCGAGTGGGAATGGTCGACTTACAATTTCGAGCGAGCCAACGTCGAGCTGCACCAGCGCCTCTTCGATGATTATGAGAAGGAGGTCAGCCGCCTCCTCGGGCTCAGCGAAAAAAGAGGGAAGGGCGGAAAGCTCATCTTTGAGCTCGAACCGCTCGCGCGCCTGGTCCTCCCTGCCTACGACTGCGTCATTAAATGCAGTCACATCTTTAATATCCTCGACGCGCGCGGCTCGATCAGCGTCACCGAGCGGCAGCGCTTTATCGGAAGGGTTCGTCTCATCGCTCGTGCAGTCGCCGAATCGTGGTATGCGCAGCGCGAGGCCCTCGGTTTCCCCCTTCTTGCTCAAGCTGAAGACGCAGAAAACGCCAGCGCTCAAAAAGCGAACGAGGCATCGGAATGAAGCGTGATCTCTTGGTCGAGCTCGGTGTCGAAGAGCTCCCCTCTTCTTTCCTACGTGAAGGTCTTCGCTCGATGCGAGAGGCCGCCGAACAGCTCCTTCGTGAGGCGCGACTCGCCTACCACGCCATCGAGACGCTCGGGACGCCCCGGCGGATGGCGATGATCATCCGCGGGCTCGCCGATCGCCAACCCGATCGCGAAGAGCGCGTGATGGGACCGGCCGCAAAAATCGCCTTCACCCCGGAGGGTGAACTCACCAGGGCGGCGCTCGGCTTCATCCAGAAAAACAAGCGAGCGCCCGAAGACGTGATTCGCGTCGAGACTGAGAAAGGCGAATACATCGCGCTCGACATTCATGAGCCAGGAAAGACGGCCGAGGAGCTTCTGCCGCGCATCCTTGAAGAGACGTGCAAGCGAATCCATTTCGCAAAGAGCATGCGCTGGGGCGACAACCCCGTCGCCTTCGGCCGTCCGCTTCATCATCTCGTCGCGCTCCTTGGCGACACGCTCATCCCCTTTGAATTCGCGGGACTGAAAGCCCAGCGCACGACGTTCGGCCACCGCTTCCTCGCCCCCGAGCGCTTCGAGCTACGGGGCGCAGACGCGTACCGTGATCAGCTCCGGGAGCGCCACGTGATCGTCGACACCGAGGAGCGCCGCGAGCGGATGAAGCGCGGGCTGGATCGCGTCGCAAAAGAAATCGGCGGAGAGTGGATTGTCGACGATTTCCTCATCGAAGAGTGCCTCTCGCTCGTCGAATATCCCTTCGTCATCCCAGGGAGTTTCGATCCCAAATACCTCGAACTGCCGAGCGAAGTCGTGATCTCCGTGATGCGCGATCATCAGCGATACTTCGCGATGCGCGATCCGGACGGGAACCTTCTCCCTGCCTATCTCAACGTCGTCGGGACGGCGAACGAGCCCGCGCTGATTCAAAAGGGCAACGATCGCGTCCTTCGCGCTCGCCTCGAAGACGCGCGCTTTTTCGTCGAGGAAGATCGCGCGATTCCTCTCGCCGATCGCGTGCCGCGGCTCGACGCCATCGTCTTCCAAAATAAGCTTGGCTCGGTCGGTGATAAGGTACGACGCATCGACGCGCTCGCTCAGTGGCTTGCCCCGGACGGGCTCGATAAAGCGCGGGTCTCGCTCGCCGCAACGCTCGCAAAAGCGGATCTCGAGACGCTTATCGTCGGTGAATTCCCCGAGCTCGAGGGCGCCATGGGGCGGTATTACGCGCTCTCCGAAGGCATCGACCCCGAGGTCGCCGATACGATCCTCGATCATTATCACCCGCGCGGCGCACATGATTCACTCCCCGCGACCGAGCTCGCATCGGCCGTCGCTCTTGCGGATCGGCTCGACACCCTGGTCGGCTGCTTCGGGATCGGACTCATGCCGACGGGCTCGGCGGATCCCTTTGCGCTTCGTCGCGCCGCACTCGGCGTGATCCGCATCGCGCTCGAGGGCCAACTCGACGTCGACCTCCGCGCCGCGCTCGACCAAGCGTACGCCCTTTATGGCGATAAGCTCGAGCTCAGCGTCGAAGAGACGCGCGCGAAGCTCCTCGACTTTTTCATCGGACGCCTCCGCGTCTTTCTTCGCGAGCGCGCTCCTTCCGAGATCGTCGAAGCCTGCATCGGCGCTTGGGAGAAGAACTCCCTCCGCGATCTCCTCGCCCGCGTCGAGGCCCTCCTCGCCTTCCGCGAGACGCCCGCGTTCGAAGCCCTCGCGGTTGCCTTCAAGCGCGCGAACAACATCGTAAAGGACGCTCCTGAAGGTGCGCACGACGCTCGACTCTTTCAAGAACCCGCCGAGAGAGCCCTTCGCGAGGCTTTCCTCGGCATCGAAGAAGAGCTCAAAGAGCGGGTGGAAGCGCGCGATTATTCCGCCGCACTCCAGCTTCTCGGCGATGAGCTCCGCGGCCCGATCGACGCGTTCTTCAACGATGTCTTCGTGATGGTCGACGATGAGCAAGTGCGCTCCAACCGGCTCCGCCTCCTACGCGAGATCGCCGATGCCGTGAACCGCATCGCACACCTCCACCTGCTCTGAGCAAGGGTTGGCGCGTAAAATCAGCCGCACACCCAAAGAAAACGGCGTATGCTCTCCTCGATGAAGCCGGAACGGATCCAGCTCTTCGGGGAGGGGGACGCTCCCCAGAAGCCCATCGAGACGCTCGGCGCCAAAGGCGCGGGCCTCGATGAGATGGCGCGCCTCGGGCTGCCCATACCTCCGGGCTTCGTCATTCCCACGAGCGCGTACCGCCTCGTCACAAGCGACGAGGCGGGTTCGATCCCCGAATCGCTGAAGCTTGAGATCGACGACGCGCTTAGGCGGCTTGAAGAAGCCAGCGGAAAGCGTTTCGGTGCAGCGGAAAACCCGCTCCTCGTCTCGGTACGATCCGGCGCCGCGATCTCCATGCCGGGGATGCTCGATACCATCCTCAACATCGGCCTTACGCGTTCGAGCCTCGACGGACTTGCCGCGCGCTCGGGTGGAAGCCGTCGCTTTGCGCTTGATTCGTACCGCCGGCTCCTCGAGATGTTTGGCGCCATCGCGCTCGGCCTTCCGTCGGATGCGCTCGAAGCACACTATGAAGAGGCGCGCGTCGACGGCTTTCGTCTACGCGCCCCCGAAGACGTGAGCGAGGAGCGCCTCGAAGAGGTCGTCCGCGCGCTCGAAGACGAGCTTTGCCGAGTCGATGGCATGGGCCTCCCCCAAGATCCGCGTGAGCAGCTTTATCGCGCGATTTCCGCCGTTTTCCGCTCGTGGGATGCGCCGCGCGCAAAACGCTATCGTGAAAGCGAGGGGATTGCCGATTCGCTTGGGACGGCGTGCACGGTCCAAGAGATGGTTTTTGGAAACCTGAGCCCGCGCTGCGGAACGGGGGTGCTCGTCTCGCGCAATCCCACAACCGGCGAGCCGAAGCTCTACGGTGAATACCTCCCGAACGCCCAGGGCGAGGACATCGTCGGCGGCTCACGCATTCCCTACTCCATCGCGCGCAACGGCACAGCGCCCGGAAATGAAGAGCGCTCGCTCGAAGCGCGCCATCCAGATGCCTACGCGCGCCTCAGCGAGATCGCGCGCACACTCGAAGCGCATTTTCGCGACATCCAAGAGATCGAGTTCACCATCGAGGAGGGCGAACTCTTCTTTCTCCAGACGCGCGCAGCAAAACGTTCAGCCCGCGCTGCTGTGCGCTTTGCCGTGGATCTCGTCCGCGAAGGACGCATCGATAAGGACGAGGCCCTCATGCGCGTCGATGCCGCTTCGCTCGAACGCCTCTTTCGGCCCACACTCGAGCCGCCGACAGCACTCGAAGCGCGAGGAATCAAGCCCCTCGCGCGGGGTCTACCGGCGAGTCCCGGCGCGGCGATCGGCGAGCTCGTCTTCGATCCCGACGAGGCCATCATCCGCGCCGCCGAGGGAAGAGAGGTGATCCTCGTCCGCCGAGAGACGAGCCCCGAAGATGTTCACGGGATGAAGGCCGCGGCGGGGATCCTCACCCGTGGGGGCGGGATGACGAGCCACGCGGCGGTCGTTGCGCGCGGCCTCGGCAAACCGAGCGTCGTCGGATGCGCAAGTGTCGACATTGATACCAAATCGCGTCTACTTCATATCGGCGGGGTGTCGCTGCCGGAGGGAAGCCCCATCACGCTCGATGGAACCAGCGGCGCCATCTACGAAGGTGCGCTCGAACTCAGCGCTTCGGGGGCCCTTCAGGAGCTCGACACCTTGCTCACGTGGGCGGATGCGCGGCGAAGACTCACCCTCAAGGTCAATACCGAAAGTCCGTCCAAGCTCGCCCTAGCGCGCGCGCTCGGAGCCTCAGGCGTAGGCCTTTGCCGCATCGAGCCGCTTCTTTTCCCCGAATTTCGCCGCAACGCCATCCAGCGTTATTTCCTCTCGAACGAGGAAAACGCCGCAAAAGAGGCACTCGACGCGCTTGAGCTCGGGCTCCGCTCCGATCTCGAGGCGCTCTTCACGGTCGATCCCTCAATTCCATACACCGTCCGCCTCCTCGACTGGCCGATCGAAAATTTCCTCCCGAACGAGCCAAAGGAAAAGTCGCGCCTCGCCAGCAGCCTTGGAATCAGTGAAGAAGCGCTCGAACAATCGATAAGCGCTCTTTGCGAGATCAATCCCGCGATCGGCCGCCGCGGTGTTCGCCTCAACCTCTTGTATCCCGAGCTCGCATCCGCTCAGATCCGCGCCATCTTCAACGCCGCCGAGCGTAGCGCGCTCGAAGCTCCCATTGAATTTCTCATACCGATGATCTCGGGGCCGACCGAACTGCGTCTCATTCGGGAGCGAATCGAGAGCGAGGCGTCGGGAAGAGCCTTTCGCCTCGGCGCGCTCATCGAGACCCCGCGTGCCTGTCTCCTCGCCGATCGCCTCGCGGCGTACGCGGATTTTTTCTCCTTCGGGACCAACGATCTCACCCAGCTGGTCTTCGGTCTGAGTCGGGACGACGCCTCCGCGCTTTGGCGAGACCTCCTTGAAGAACCTTCAAAACACACACAAAATCCCTTTGCAACCATCGATCGCGCGGGACTGGGCACCCTGATCCAACGCGCGATCGAGCTCGGACGATCCAAAAAGCCCGACCTCGTCTTCGGCATCTCGGGCGAGCACGGCGCCGATCCGGCCTCCATTCATTATGCCGAAGAGCTCGGCATCGATTTCATCTCCTGCTCGCCACCGAGGCTCCCCTCTGCACGCCTTTCCGCCGCTCAAGCCGCCATCCTACACAAACCCACCTAAACGGACGAAGCGAGAATATTCGCTTCATTGGCTTGGCAAAAGATCGTTCTCTCGGTACGCTCGTCTCTAGAGCTTATTATGAGTCATCAAGCCGAAGATCTCAGCGTCATTGATGGTGGCGGCCCCGCAGATGGATCGCTCATCGGCGAAACCATCGATGGTCGTTATCAAATCGAGCGAATCCTAGGCGAAGGCGGAATGGGCCTCGTCTATCAGGTCCTTCACGTCGCGCTCAATAAAAAATTCGCGATGAAGGTCCTCCGCGCCGATGTGAGCCGCGATGCCGAGATCATCGAACGGTTCAAGCGCGAAGCGCAAAGCGCCACCGCCATCGGTAACCAGCACATCATCGACATCAGCGACTTCGGTAAGCTCCCCGACGGATCGACCTATTTCATCATGGAGTTCCTCGAGGGCCAAGATTTGACGGCCGCCATCGAGGATCGAGACAACCCCATCGATGCCAAGCGGATGATTCACATCGGGCTTCAGCTCTGCGACGCGCTCTCGGCTGCGCATAACGCGGGGATCGTCCACCGCGACCTCAAGCCCGACAACATCTTCCTCATCACGCGCGGAAAAAACACCGACTTCGTCAAAGTCCTCGATTTCGGAATCGCAAAGGCGGGTGGGGGCTCGTCGAAGCTTACCCGTGCCGGGCAAGTCTTCGGGACTCCGCATTATATGTCGCCCGAGCAGTGTTCTGGAACCGACGTCGACCACCGGACGGATATTTACGCGCTCGGGGTGATCTTCTACGAGATGCTCGCAGGGCAGGTGCCTTTCGATGCCGATAACCTGATGGGCATCCTTTCGAAGCATCTCTACGAGCAGCCTCGACCGCTTCGCGAGCTCGCGCCGGATGTCCCCGAATCGCTCGAACACATCGTCGGACGCGCGATGGCGAAGAACGCCGATGAGCGTTATCAAACGATGGACGAACTCGCGGACGACCTTCGCCGCGTCCAGCAGGGACTCGCGCCTGTTCCCCATTATTTCGCGAAAACGCTCGCTCCGGGCGCGCTCTTCGGCGGCGCCGACGCAACCGGCTCCGAAAAGAAAAAGCCCCCGATCGCCGTCATCGCCGTCGCAGCCCTCGCGCTCATCCTTGGAGGTGCGGGCGTCGTCATGTTTCTTGGAGGCGGAGATGAGGCGGACGCCGAGCGCATCGTCGAAGCGAGCGAGCCGGCGCCCGAGCTCGAGGCCACACCACCCCCCGAGGCGGCTCCCGAACAAAGCGCCCAAGAGCCCGAGCCGATGGTGATTCGCACGGTCGAACTCATCACCGATCCCGAGAACGCCGAGATCTGGAGCGGAGAATCGCTCGTCGGAAATAGCCCGCTCGATCTTCCCGTCCCGCCCGAGGGCGAGGAGCCGGCCGATTACGAGCTCCGCTATCCCGGCTACCAGCCCCGCAGCTTCTCGATCTCCTCAGCGACGATCGCCAAGCGCATCTCCTTCAAGCTCGAGCCCGTCCCCGCGCCGAAGCCGGCGGCGAGCACGCGGACCACCACGATGCGCGCGACAACGATGTCCTCGAGTGCTTCATCCTCTCAGATGAGCACCACGACACAGCCCTCGACGATGAGCAGCACGAAACGCTCGACCGTCGGCCTCGAGGTCCTCGATCCGTGGGCCAACTGATCGGCAAGCATTTCGTGGTTCGCCGATCCAATCGACTGGAACCGACCGCGCGCCTTGAACGAACGGTTGCTCCCCTCGGCAACTCTGGCTAGATTCAGGCGCCATGCTTTTGCGCCGTAAGAACCGCCTGGCCGGCGCGTGCATGTCGGCCCTTATCGGCTGCGTCTCTCTCGTAGGATGCCTCGTCAACGAAGGGATCGACCCTCCACGCGGCGTCCTCAATTTCCCCGTTCAGCTCGAAGCGCTCACCCTCGAGGGTGATGTCGCTCCGCGCATCCTCTATGTCGCCAACTCGAATTTCGATCTGCTCTACAACGCGGCGACGCTCCAAGCCTACGATCTCGAGGTCGCCAATCGGATGATCGACGAGGGGTGCGCCGAGGCCATCTCCGGGCGCTGCGCCGTCATCCCGAAGGACTCGGTCTACCTCGATTTCGATGCGGCAAACCTCACGCTCGTTGAGGCGGATGAGCCGCTGCTCCTTAGCGAGGTCTTCATCAGCTCCTACACGCAAGACATGAAGCTGAGCCCTCGGGGAGATACGCTCTATCTCAGCGTTCAGGGTGACGGCGACATCACGCACGTACGTCTCGGCGAGCGTGGCGAGCTTCAATGCGGAAGTGTCGAGCCCTGTGACGCGCATTTCCGCTCGACCGATCGCACCACGCTCGCCGACGATCTCAGTTTCCCAATGGGCCCGATGGGACTGTACGTTGGAACACTCGACGAGCTCGGCCTTGAGGAGGGCAGCGGGAACTACATCCTCGTCGCCGATCGCGATGGTTCCATCAGCCTGCTCATCGATCGGCTCCGCGAGGGTGAGCAGCCATTCGTCACCGACATCCTCCCCGAGCTCGGCCCCGAAAGCTCACCGACGCTCGCGCGCGATCCCCACACGGGCGTCGTCTGGGCGCCGGCTTTGAACGGATCCTATATCGGGCGTGTCATCCCCGCGATCGACAGCGCAACCGACCCGGCGCAGCTTCTCGAGGCGCGCCTCGATCGCCTCGCAGGTTTCAATGTGTGGGATCTCAACGTCGGAGGTTCCGCCGATATCCGTCAGGTGATCTTCGATCCCCGCCCCGGGAGGCATCAGGTCTACCTCCTCGCGCGGAGTCCATCGGCTCTCATCATCGCCGATCGTCGCGGCGATTTTGGCTCACGTACAGGTCCAGGGCTCATCCCAACCGGCATCATCGACCTTGGCACCGGACCGTCGCGGATGGCCGTTGAACGCTTTGAAGTCGACGGTGAGGAGCTCCTCCTCGGTTTCGTGACGAGCTTCGATTCGCGCGACCTCTACGTCGTGGATCTCGATCGCGGCGAGCTGCTCAGCGTCGCCGCCGGCCTCAGTGGTCCGTTTGATTTCCTGATCGACAAGGCCCGCCGACGGATCTATCTGGTCGACTATCACACCTCGGTCATCAGCTTCATCGATCTCGAGCCGATGTTTGGCTGCCTCGAAGGGAACCTCGCGATCGATGATGAATGCACACCCACCGTCCTTGGGACCATCGGCGTGCCGAATGCGCTGGAGGGCCTCCGATGAACAGGCTGCGCTTGGCTTCATTCATCGCGCTCGTCCTCGCCTTGAGCGCATGTAAGGGAACGACCGTGCTCGTCGGAGTCGAGAGCTTTCTCCGACCTGAATCGATCGAATTTGCCTGTTTCGACGAGGAGACCAAGACGGTCGTCGCGCTCGAAAAGTGTGACGGAGAGGATCTTCGCTACGTCCACCTCGCCCTCGTCACACAATGGGCGCGCGGACAGCTCGCCGCGGTCAACCTCGAAACGAACCTTCCAATCGATTCGAGCAAACTCATCCCCGGCTATACTTACGTGAACGTCGGCGTGAGCCCGACGGGGATCGTCGCGCTCGATCCGAGCACCTCGGGGCCCGCCATCACGCTCATCGCAAGCTACGGTTCACGGCGCATCGAGAGCGTCGAGACCGGCACCTTCTATCCAGAATCCGAACCGTTTTCGGAAGAAGGCCTTTACCTCCGCTCGGCCGTCACCCTCCCAGACGCTCCGACCGATCTCGCTTTCCTTCCGAGCGATGCCGTCGATGGAGCGCGTGGGCTAGCGATCGTCACGCTCCCGGCCTCCTCACAGATCGCAACCGTGAGGGTGCTCGACGATGGGACGCTCGACGAAGGGTCGCTCACGCTATACGCGGTACAAGACGCGCCACTCGCGTCGATCGGCGGCGGGACCGTCGACGAGAGCGCCCCTTACGAACGGATCTGTCCGCTCGACCGCGCGCCCGAGCTTGCCACGGCCGATGCGCGTGACCCTCTCATCCTTGGCCCCGCTGCGCCGCATCGGCTCAAGGTCGATCTGCACGCGAATCCACCGACGATCCTCGTCGCTGACTCCGGCGTCCCCTTCCTTCACCGCTTCGAATTCGACGGGACCGCACTCATCGAGATCGAGGCCATCGCGACCCAAGTACCGCTCCTCGATCTCGACCTCACCCGACCTCTCGGCGAAACGCCCGACGACGCGCCGGATGCGGAATATACGGCGCGAATCCTCTACGGCATCGACGCAAGCGATCGGAGCGTACTCGCCATCGATTATGACGCCAGCTCGCCGAGCTTCGGCGATACCCTCGCCGCAAGCGCAGGGGAGGGGGCGGCCGATCGCATCTTCATCCGCGGGGCAGCGTCGAGGATCGCGATCATCGAGCCCGGCCTCCGTGACGCGTTGGATCCCGCTTCGGCCTCGTACGGGATTTGCCCGCCGAGTGAGCATTCGCGCGCCCAAGAGGCGCGTCCCAACCGACTCCGCGGAGTCTTCCTGAGCGTCGCAACGCTCGCAGGCGATGTGTATTTCGTCGACGTCTGGGATCTCGACGCCTCATGCCGCGGCGGTCTCAACTGTGCGGCGCCGGCTCGCGCGGACGATCAGTACGTCGCCATCCGGCGAAACCGTCAGCGCCTTGGGACCTTTTCGGCGGGAGCACCGACCGTCGTGGGGACGCCTCATCTTCGCTTTGGCTCGAGCCCCGGGCGCATCCACGAGGATGGCGATCCGGGGAGCGGAGGCGGCGCGCCGCTCATCCCCTTCGCCGGCGGCTGCCCCGACGAGACCAAACTCCTCCAAGCCTATCCCTCGAGCGAGCTCTTTCCGAATCGAGCGCCGCTCATCTGCCTCTCGAGTGATCCGTGGAGTGGCGCGATCCAGCGGTTCTCTGCGAGGTGGGAAGCACCGATTCCAGGCACGACCTTCGGCGCCGCACGACTCACCAGTCAGGGCGGACTGGGAACGCTCAGCGTCCAGGATTTCGATTTCTGCCGCGCGGGCGTGCTCGGTGCGGACAATATCCTGAACGCTGGTCTCGCTGAGGACGAACCCGAGGCGGGCTATGGCGGCGACTTCATCGATATCACAAGCGCGCTTCCACGCAGCCGCGCGGGCGATGCCGAGTGCGCTCCCTTCCTCGACAATACGGTCGATGCGAGAAGTCCCATTCTCCTCCGCGTCCTTCATTCATCGCGCGGGGAGCTCACGCTCGGCGACGGGCCCGTTTATACCGTCGACGAGGTCGCGCGCTGCTTCGATCAGCCGCTTGGTGGCGTCGTTCGTGTTCGCGATGCGTATTTCGTACGCGGGAGCGTCTCGGGCTTCGAGCACCGCGTCATCGAAGGTAGCGGCGGCCGCTGTGAGATCGACACTTCGAATCACCCCTTCGACCCACTCGACGCGGGGACCGCCCGAAATTTCCGCGCGATCGAAGGCAAGCCGTTCATTCATCCGCTCATCGCGTTCACGATCGGGCCCCCCCTGAACGCCGATCCCGCGGTCGGCCTAGCGCCCGGCACCGATATCGACGCTGAACTGATCGTCGACGTCGGCCGCATCGTCCCGCCGCTTCAGCTCCCAACGCGCGGCCACATCCGCGATCTCGCGTTCAGCCCGACCGATCAGCGGCTCTACGCCGTCGATACCGCCAACAACACCCTGCTTAAGATCAGCCTCGACGGCGTGGAGATCACTCACCGCATCGACTGAACGATGAAGAAAGATCGCGACGCTTATACGCCCGTTATGCAGCAGTTTCTCCGGGCGAAAGATGCGTATCCCGACGCGTTCATTTTCTTTCGGCTGGGCGATTTCTACGAGCTCTTCTTCGACGATGCGGTGATCGCAGCGCCCCTTCTCGAGATCGCCCTGACGAGTCGCGGCAAGGGGCCAGACGATGAGCCGATCCCCATGGCAGGCGTTCCGCATCATTCGGTCGCGGGCTACATCCAAAAGCTCACGGAGCTTGGGCATAAGGTCGCGCTCTGCGAGCAAATGGCCGATCCGAGCACCGTCCGTGGGGTCGTGCCGCGCGAGGTCGTCCGGGTCATCACGCCGGGCCTCTGTCTCGAAGAAGAGTTGCTCGATGCGCGCGCTGAACGTTACCTCGCCGCCATTGTCGCGGAAGAGGGCAAGATCGGTTTCGCCGCGCTCGAGCTCTCCATCGGACAGCTTCTTGCGACCTCGGTCGAGGATGAAGGCGCACTTTTCGCCGAGCTCGTCCGCTTTTCGCCCAAAGAGATTCGCATCGCTGGGCCCGAGCCGATCGCTCAACGCATCAAACGGGCCATGCCGAAGGCTGCGATCGAGGTTGCCCATTTCGACAAGGCCCGCTACGCAGACGCCGAAGCCGCGCTCATCGAGTCGAGCGAAGCGCTCCTTACGGAATTTCAATCGCTTCCGGATCTTGCGCGAGACGCCTCAGCCGAGGCGATCG
>JAAZAH010000107.1 GCA_012514415.1 Sandaracinaceae bacterium | reverse complement strand
GATCGGCCGCTCTGAGAGCACGCAGATATCGAGCGGATCTCCGTCACCGCGATCGGTTCCACCGAGCTTCGCGACCCGCTCGCCGCAGTACGTCCGCGGAACGAAACCGTAGAGCGTCGGCGGGAGGGAGTTCGAGGTCTGAGGTCGATCGACGTGAAGGTAGCCCGTCTCTTTATCGATCTCCCATTTCACCGTATCGAAGGGTGTGATCTCGATATAAGCGTTAAGGATCTCGGGCGGGTTCGGTCCGACCGCGAGTCCGTGCCAAGGATGAGGGCGATATCGTTCGAAGAATGCTTTCATGCTCTCGCTTGGATTGTACGTGTAGATCCCGCGTTTTTGCGGGGGCTCGACGCGCCTTGCCATACCTCATAGGGCCAAAAGAGGCACGCACGTTATACGAATTCTCACCAAAAAAGCGGCATCTTTGCGTCGCGCTCGCTCGATGCGTACGTGCAAAGGTCCATTCCGCGTGCGCGCCATGCGCAGAGGGCATCGCTTAGGCTATGCTCTACCGCATGGATCGGCGAGATTTTCTCAAGAAGACCGCGTTTGCTTCGGTTGCTGCGTATTCTTCGCTTAGCGCGGTGGGCTGCACGCTCGCACGAGGGGTCGGCCAGGCCAAAGAGGAGGACGCTCCTCCCTTCGCCTCACTCCGGCTCCGCCCCGCAAATGAACGCGGAAGCTTCAAGTTGAGCTGGCTCGACGCGCGGTATTCCTTTTCGTTTTCGGGCTATCGCGATCCGGCGCATACGCGCTATCGGGCGCTTCGCGTACTCAACGAAGATCGCATCGCTCCGGGCGGCGGCTTTCCGATCCACCCGCACCGCGATATGGAGATCCTTACGTACATCCTTCGCGGTCAGCTGACCCACCGCGACACGCTCGGTCACGGCGGCACCATTTATCGCGGCGAAATCCAGCGCATGAGCGCTGGGCGGGGCATTCGCCATAGCGAGTTCAACCATAGCGGCGAGGAGACACATCTGCTTCAGATTTGGCTCTTTCCCGATCGCGCGGGTGACGATCCGAGCTACGAAGAGTCGCGTCTCCCACCGCTCAGCCGTGGGGAGCTCGTAAAGATCGCCTCGCCTGAGGGCGGGGGCGGGATCGTGAGTTTCGGGAGCGACGCGCATGTCTACGCCGCGGAGGTCGGCTCCGGGCAGTCGCTCGCTCATCTCGTATCGGGCGGGCGCGGCGCGTACCTCCACCTCGCGCGGGGCGCGGTTCAAGTCAACGGCATCCTCATGGAGTCGGGCGATGCCGTTTATTCGCTTAGCGAAGGTGCCATGGAGCTCATCGCGCACGAGCCTTCCGAGCTCTTGCTCTTCGATCTCGCCTAAACCGCGCCGAGAGGACAGGTTGGAGACGCCGCGCTACTCGGATTCTTCCTCGTCGGTCTCGATCTCTTCGAGCTCCTCGATGGCCTCGTTCGGGCCCGTGCTTTCGATATGCGCAATGACGGCGAGGAGGCGTGATTTGACGGCGGCGTCGCGTTCCATGGCGAGGCGCGCATCAAGCACCGGGAGCGCCTCCTCTCGGTAGATCTCACGAAGCGCCGCCGCGGCTTCACGGCTGCGGTTTTCATCCATCGCGAGGGCGACCAGATCCGTCATCATTCGAGGTGCTCCGCGCGCGGTCGGATCTTTTTTATTCGCTGCCACGTATTGCGCGATCGCATCGCGCATCCAGGCCCGATCGTAGAATGTCTGGGCGAGGATGAGGTTCGGTCGCGCATCGGTCGGATGAAAGCGCATATAGCGATAGACCGGCGCGAGCTCCCTCCGACTTGGCGTTTGGCCGGTATCGATCGCGCGCTTGAACTCTTCGAGTTCGGGCGGCATGGGCGTCTTCCACGGATCGCGCGGCTCCGGGCGCTGATAGCCAAGATCTCCAATGACGGGCTGTCCAAGGACGATCGTCTCGGTTCGCGGCGTTCCGAGGAGTCCGATCCCGAGGCCAAGCGCAAGTGCCACCGTTGACGCCCCGGTGAGGTAGGCGGAGAGCTTGAGTCGGTTGCGGAAGCGCTCCTTTTGAGCGCGGGCGGCCTTCTCCTCGGGGTCGAGCTCATCCCCGCTGTGCGAGGGGAGGGCGTCGAAGGCGAGAAGCATCGCCCGCGCGTCCTCGAAACGGTCGGCCTTTCTTGGGGCGATCGCCTTCGCAAGGATCGCGTCGATCTCGTCGACGAGAGGGAGGTTCGGGAGCGCTTCCTTAAGGCTCGGTGGCGGTCCGGTGAGCTGCCGCTTGGTGCGCTCCATCCCCGTCAGCGAGTGGAAAGGGCTCTTTCCGGCGAGCATCTCGTAGAAGATCAGCCCGGCGGCATAGACATCGGTGCGCGCATCCGTTGGCTCGGCACTCGACTGCTCGGGTGACATGTACGCGGGCGTCCCGAGGATCGAGCCCGAATGCGTGAGGTGATCGTTCGCCTCTTCGACCAAGAATTTTGCGAGACCGAAATCGAGGACGTAAACATGTTCGGCGCCGTCGGGGAGGGCGCGGATCATGATGTTGGGGGGCTTGAGATCGCGGTGGATGAGGCCGCGATCGTGCGCATAGGCGAGCCCACGGAGGATCTGCCGGATGAGCCTCTCGGCGCGCGCAAGGGGCATGGGCCCCTCCTCGATCACATGCGTGAGATCCTTGCCCTCGATGAGCTCCATCGCGATGAAGGCGACGTCATTGTCGACGCCGTAATCGATCACATTCACGACGTTTGGGTGGGAGAGCGCCGAAAGCACCATGGCTTCCCGCTCAAAACGCTTCGTGAGCGCCTCATTCTCGCGATACGCCTCGTGCAAGATCTTGATCGCAACGCGGCGTCCGAGCTTGAGGTGTGTTCCGGCATATACGCGTCCGATACCGCCCTCGCCCAATAGCGTCTCGAGGCGATATCGATCGGCGAGCACACGCCCGATCTCGGGATCCTCGGCCTCGTAAAGCTCGGTCTTCAAGCTGGCTTCTACCTCACGCAAGATAATCTTCGCCTCATGGAGACGGGCAGCGCACACAAGGGGCGATGCCGGCCCGCATCATAGACCGATTTATCATAGAAAAATACATCTCTGCGCGGGAGGGGGGTGAATTTCGCGCGCGCGAGCCGATTCTTCGTTCCGTTGAGGCCGATTGTGGAGATCTACTGGGCCGCGATCACCCCGCCGAGCGCTCGATATCGCTGAACCTGGATGGTGAGGAGGTTGCGGCGAGCGTTTAAGATCCCTTGCTCGGTTTGCTGTAAGGTTCGAAGGGCCGTGAGCACAGGTAGGAAATCGCTGAGCCCGGCTTGATAGCGCTCTTTCGAAGACTCGAGCATTTGGACGGCGAATTCGCGCTGCCGCTCGAGGTTGTCGAGTGCGCGACGCTGCTGCTCTTCGAGCGCGATCGAGTTTTCGACTTCGACGATCGCGCTCTGGAAAAGCTGCTGATAGAGGGCGAGCGCCTCATCGACTTCGGCGCGCCGAGCGCGTGCGATGGCGGGACCGAGGAGGCCATCGAAGACGGCGACATCCATGCTCGCTCCGGCCGTCCATTGAACGCCGGTGCGGAAATCCCTCCCGCCTCCGGGAAGCGAGGCCGAGAAATCCGAGATCGCGCGGATCGCGGTGTAGCCCGGCGTGAATTCGAGCCGGAGCGAGGGGAGTTGGGCCGCGATCGCCGCACGGACTCGGCGGTCATACGCCTCGACCCGCATGGCGGCGGCGCGAATGTCGGGGCGGCGCTCGAAGAGCTCAAGCGGGATCGAGAGCTCGGGCGCGTCTTCGATGATTGGAAAATCCATGCGATCGCCGAGGTCGATCGATTCGCCGGTGATGCCGAGCAGAAGATGAATCGCGTTCTTCGACACCGTCTCCTGCCCCTCGAGGAGATCGCGCTGAGATTCGAGGGCAGCGACCTGTTGGTTCTGCTGGTGCACGTCGACGGCAGAGGCGATCCCGCTCTGATAGCGCAGCTCGACGAGCTCGAGGTATTGACGATTCACCTCGAGCTGCTCGTCGAGGAGGGCGCGCTCGGCGCGGACGGCGATCAGTCCAATATAGGCTTCGGCGATCGTTGCAGCGAGCGAGATGCGCATCGCCTCAAAATCGAGTTCACTCGCGCGAGCCATGTCTTTGGCCGCCAGGTGCTCGCTCGCAAAACGCCCGTAGAGATCGAGCTCCCAGCGAATGGGGAGCGAGACGGTGAAGCTTGTCGTTTCAACGCGCCCAAGCGGTCCTTGGATGACGGATGCGCGGAGCGCGCTAGCGTTCGCAGACACGACCGGAAAGCGAGCGGCGCGCGCTTGATCCGCCATCGCCCATGCGAGCCGAATGCGCGCGAGCGTGGCGGCGATGTCGTGACTTGACTCGAGGCCGCGTTCGATGAGCCGAGCGAGGACGGGATCGCCAAACGAAGGGTAGCGAAGATCGAGCTCCGAGGACTCGCGAAGATCCTCAAAGCGGATCCTTTCCCTCTCGTCTTCATCGACGCCTTCAGTCGCGTCTTCGCGGGCGGGAGACTTTTCGGCGCCCGAGCTCGGCACGGTCGTCGGGTAGAGGAGATCCTCGCCGTGCGTACGCTCGGCATACGAACGGCAGCCGGTCATCGCAAGGGCGACGCTAAAGAAGATGAGAACGCGCAAAAACTTCAACTGTGAGCGCTCCAGAGAGTTTGGATCGAGGAAGCAGGGCGCGGCCGAATGGGCCGGAGGAGATTCGCCATCTCTTTCATGCCATAGTCCGCGGGCTGACGCACATCGAGGGCGTGACGAGCGAGCGAAAACGAGCCACGGAGGCGCGACCCAAAGCCGGGTCGCGAGTCTCGGGTAAACAAGCAGCCATGCCATGAGCTTCATGACTCGGGGCTGAGCAAGCCGAGCGCGAGGGAAACGCCGCCGAGGCACGCGATCGCAATCTGGAAGACGAACACCTTCGCGCGTTGAGCGCGCGAGAGGCTGGCGAGAGACTTGCGTTGATTGGTGGGCGGGACAGGGATCGAACCTGCGACATCCGGCTTGTAAGGCCAGCGCTCTACCGCTGAGCTACCCGCCCATTCCCCGCGCGGTCAGGCCGTACGTGGGAGGCGCATCTTGCGCGATCTTTGTCGAAATGTCGAGCCGCTCGAGCTCATTGCTCGGCCGAGGGCGGCTTTACCGTGGGCTCGATCGCGGGCGCGCGCGCTTTGTCCGCGTCGGTACCGGCCCCTACGAGGACACCGTCACGCATCTCGAGCGGCCGGATTCGATCGGCGCCAAAGACGGCATCGACATCTTCGAAAAGAAGCGCCTCGGCGAGCACCTGATCCATATGATCGACCATCACGATCCGGAGCTCTGCGAGTACGCGGCCGGGGATCTCGGCCAGATCCTTTCGGTTCTGGAGCGGGATGATCACTGTCTTGATTCCGGCGCGATGCGCCGCGATGGCCTTTTCCTTGAGCCCACCGATGGGGAGGACGCGACCGCGAAGGGTGATCTCACCCGTCATCGCGACGTCGTAGCGAACCGGGATGGAGAGGAGCGCGCTCGCGATCGAGGTCGCCATGGTGATCCCCGCGCTCGGTCCATCCTTTTGGACGAACTCGGGGAAATGGACGTGGATATCCGAGCGTGAATGAAAGCCCGCCTTGAGGCCGAAGCGTTCAGCGCGCGAGCGGATATAACGCATCGCCGCCTGCGCGCTTTCCTGCATCCCCTTGGCAAGAAGGCCCGTCACGACGAGTCTCCCTTTGCCGGGGACGACGCTCGCTTCGCATTCAAGAACGGAGCCGCCTGCGAGGTTGACGCTAAGACCGTGCGTGAGCCCGATCTCATTTCGACGGATGATCTCATCCTCGGGATAACGCGGCGTCCCAAGCTTCGCCTCGATGTCTTCGGCGCGTACATGGACCGCCTGGGGAAGCGCCTCACTGGTGCCCTTTCGGGCCAGGACGATCTCCTTGGCGAGTTTTCGGCAAACCGAGCCGATCTCGCGCTCAAGGTTCCGAACGCCCGCCTCACGCGTATAGCGCTGAATGATGTGCCGGACGGCCGCGTCGTCAATGCGCACGTCGACGCCGGAGAGACCCGACGCTTCCGCTTGGCGCGGAATGAGGTATCGCTCTGCAATGGCGAGCTTTTCAAATTCCGTATATCCGGAAAGCTCAATGATCTCCATGCGATCACGGAGGGGGTAAGGGATCGAGCCGAGCGAGTTCGCGGTCGCGATGAACATCACATCGCTCAGATCGTAGTCGAGATCGAGGTAGTGATCATTAAAGGTCTTATTCTGCTCGGGATCGAGGACCTCCAGGAGCGCCGATGCCGGATCGCCCCGAAAATCGGAAGACATCTTGTCAATCTCGTCGAGGAGGAAGACGGGATTATTGGTTGAGCATTTCCGAAGCGATTGGATCAGTCGTCCGGGCATCGCGCCGATGTAGGTGCGGCGATGCCCGCGGATCTCCGCTTCGTCGCGTACGCCGCCGAGTGAAAGCCTGACGAATTCCCGATTCGTCGCTCGCGCGATGCTCCTCGCGAGCGAGGTCTTGCCGACACCGGGCGGACCGACGAAGCAGAGAATCGGGCCCTTCATCTTCTCGACGAGCGCTTCGACGGCGAGATGCTCGAGGATGCGCTCCTTTGGCTTCTTCAGCCCGTGATGATCGTCATCGAGGATGGCCTCGGCCGATTCGAGATCGTGCCGCACCTCGGCACGCTTCGCCCAAGGGAGCGCGAGGATCCATTCGAGGTAGTTGCGGATGACCGTCGCTTCGGCGCTCATCGGCTGCATCATGCGCAGCTTTTTGAGTTCCTTCGTCGCTCGTTCACGCGCCTCGGCGCTCAAAAATTCATGGTCGCGAATCGCTTCCTCGAGCTCGGTGAGCTCCGCCTTGAACTCATCCCGATCGCCGAGCTCCTTCTGGATCGCCTGCATCTGCTCGTTCAGGTAGTACTCCTTCTGCGAGCGCTCCATCTGCTGCTTGACCCGCTTCCGGATCTTCTGCTCGACCTCGCGGATTTCGATCTCGGAGCTTAGGATCGCCAGGAGCGTCTCGAGGCGCGCTTGGGGCTCGATGGTCTCGAGGATCTTTTGGCGATCTTGGATTTTCACGCCCTCAAGGTGTCCGATGATCGCATCGGCCAGCCGGGTCGGTTCCTCAATCGCTTGGATGCCGAGGAGCGCCTCGGGGGGCGTGTTTCGAACGAGCTTCGTATAGGCCTCGAAGGACTCTTTGACCGAGCGCATCAGCCCGAGGATCTCCGGACCGCTCGCGCTCGGCTCGTCGATGAGCTCCACTTCGCATTGGAAGAACGCGTCACTCGAGCGAAATGCGACGATTCTTCCGCGCGCGCGCCCCTCGATGAGCACCTTGACCGTTCCGTCGGGCAGGCGGAGGAGCTGGGCGATTCTTCCGAGGGTGCCGATGCGAAAGATCTCGTCTTCGCTCGGATCGTTCTGACCCACCTTCGTCTGAGCGGCGAGGAAGATCTCTTTATTGAGGTTCATCGCCTCTTCGAGCGCGCGCACCGATCTTTCGCGGCCCACGAAGAGGGGGGCGACCATATTCGGAAAGACGACCATTTCCCGGAGGGGGAGAAGCGGTAGAACGCGCTTCCCCTCCGGCTCGGGATCCGTCTTCCGTTCGGAGGGATCGTTACGGTGGAAGAACAAGGTTAGAGGCCTTTCAGGACGACGCCGCGGCGCAAAGTCCGCGGGCCAAGGGGGAGATGCGCTGGGGGGCCGCGCGAAGGGCGGCCGACCGCGAATCAGGCCGT
The DNA here is from genome assembly GCA_012514415.1 of Sandaracinaceae bacterium. GTDB lineage: Bacteria > Myxococcota_A > Polyangia > Polyangiales > Houyiibacteriaceae > JAAYBZ01. Next base: position 1,570 of record JAAZAH010000107.1, on the reverse strand, counting down.
ACTCGCCTCTTTTTCGTAGACCACGAGGGGCTTTTCGCCGCGGAGAATCACGTCTTCGTTGACGACGACTTCCTTAATATCGCGGCGCGACGGCACGTCGTACATCGTGTCGAGCATGGCCGCCTCCATGATGGCGCGGAGGCCGCGCGCACCCGAGCGCCGTGAGATCGCCTCGCGTGCGACTGCCTTGAGCGCGCCATCGGTGAAGGTGAGCTTCACTCCGTCGAGCTCGAAGAGCTTTTGGTATTGCTTCACGAGCGCGTTCTTCGGACGGGTGAGGATGTCGACGAGCGCCTCCTCATCGAGTTCATGAAGCGTGGCGAGGACGGGGAGGCGTCCGATGAACTCGGGAATCAATCCGGCCTTCAAGAGATCCTCGGGCAAGACCTGCTCGAGAAGCTCACCGACTTGCTTGACCTTTTTATCGGGGATCTCCGCCCCGAAGCCGAGGGTGTGCTGGCCCGTACGGCGCTGGATGATCTGATCGAGACCGACGAACGCTCCTCCGCAGATGAAGAGGATGTTGGTGGTGTCGATTTGGAGGAACTCTTGCTGCGGATGCTTGCGCCCGCCCTTGGGCGGAACGTTGGCCACCGTGCCCTCGATGATCTTGAGAAGGGCCTGTTGGACGCCTTCACCGCTCACATCGCGCGTGATCGAGGGGTTGTCGCCTTTGCGCGCCACCTTGTCGATTTCATCGATGTAGACGATGCCGCGCTGGGCGCGTTCGACGTCGTGATCGGCGTTTTGAAGCAGCTGGACGATGATGTTTTCGACGTCCTCACCGACATAGCCCGCTTCCGTAAGGGTCGTCGCATCGGCGATCGCGAACGGGACGTTGAGGATGCGGGCGAGGGTCTGCGCGAGCAGGGTCTTACCGGATCCGGTCGGTCCAAGAAGAAGGATGTTCGATTTGGCGAGCTCAACGTCATCGGGGCTCGTCGACTTCGAATCGATCCGCTTGTAGTGGTTATGCACCGCGACCGAGAGGACTTTCTTCGCGCGGTCCTGGCCGACGACATATTCGTCGAGGATGGCTTTGATCTCGGCCGGAGTAGGCAGAGGTGCGCCTTGGGCGAGCGTCTCGTCGCGCTCCACCTCTTCGGCGATGATGTCGTTGCACAGTCCAATGCACTCATCGCAAATGTAGACGTTCGGTCCAGCGATGAGCTTTTTTACTTCCTTCTGCGACTTCCCGCAGAAGGAGCATTGGAGGTTGCCATGGGTATCGTCTCTTCGGCGGTCCACAAAACACCTAAGGTCTGACGTCGAGTCTAGCGCCCGATGTCCTGACTGACAAGATGGGCATCCTTTGTGCGAGCCGCAAGCGCTGCACGAATCGGATGGGATTTGGTGAGATTATCGGCATTTCTTCTGTAAAGATTTGCCTCGGTTGCAATCGGCCTCGGCGGAAGCCGTCAGGTTTCTCATCCTAGCGCATCGCGCGTCCGGAATCGAGAAAGCATCCATGAAGGGAACCCATGTCTCCAGAATACGGAAGCCCCGCGGAGATTTCGACCTCGCGCGGGGCTTTTCTTCGGAGAAAGATGCGGTTCAGTCCTGCTCGGTG
>JAAZAH010000106.1 GCA_012514415.1 Sandaracinaceae bacterium | reverse complement strand
CTCCATCCTCATCGACGAGGCCCGGACGCCGCTCATCATCAGCGGTCCGGGGCAGACCGCGAGCGAGAACTACTCGCGCATCAGCGAATTCATCCCGCGCCTCCGCCGAGAGGAGCACTATGACGTCGACGAGAAAGCTCGCAGCGTCACGCTCACCGAGGACGGCATCATCGCCGCCCAGAATTGGCTCTACGGCGAGGGGATCATCCAGACGAAGAACCTTTTCGATCCGGTGAACCTCGAGGCGCTGCACATCCTTCAGCAATGCCTTCGCGCGCACGCGCTTTTCCACCGCGACCAGCACTACATGGTGAGCGCGGACGGGAAGGTGATGATCATCGACGAGTTTACAGGGCGAGTGCTTCCCGGGCGGCGCTGGTCCGACGGACTCCATCAAGCCGTCGAGGCGAAAGAGCGCGTCCCTATCCAAGACGAGAACCAGACGCTCGCTACGATCTCCTTCCAGAACCTCTTCCGCCTCTACAAAAAGCTCTCGGGCATGACGGGGACGGCGGATACCGAGGCGGGCGAATTCCATAGCATCTACAACCTCGACGTCGTCGTCATCCCGACGCATCGGCCGATCGCGCGTATCGACCAAGAAGACCTCATCTACAAGACGGAGCGAGCGAAGTTCCGCGCCATCGCCGAGGAGATCATCGAATCGCATAAGGTGGGGCAGCCGGTGCTCGTCGGTACCACGAGCGTCGAAAAGAGCGACGCCCTTTCGAGGATTCTGGAGCGCGCTGGCGTCCCGCACCACGTGCTCAACGCGAAGCAGCACGAACGCGAGGCCTATATCGTCGCTCAAGCAGGTACATCAGGCGCCGTCACCGTCGCGACCAATATGGCCGGTCGCGGTACCGATATCGTCCTCGGCGGCAACCCCGAGATGCTCGCGCGTCATGAGGTGCTCGAAAACGCGAGCGAAGAGCTGCTCAACGATGTCGAAGCGCTCGAAGCAGCCGTGCAAGAGGCGATCCCGCGTTATATCGATCGCTGTAAGGAGGACCAAAAGAAGGTCCTTGCGGCGGGCGGGCTCCGAATCATTGGTACCGAGCGACATGAATCGCGCCGGATCGACAACCAGCTCCGCGGCCGCGCGGGGCGTCAGGGTGATCCGGGCATTTCGCGCTTCTACCTCAGCCTCGAAGATGAGCTGATGCGTATCTTCGCGGGCGATCGCGCCCAAGCGATGATGAGCCGGCTCGGGATGGAGGAGGACCTCCCGATCGAACACCCGTGGGTGACCAAGGCCGTCGAGAACGCCCAGCGCAAGGTCGAGGAGCGGAACTTCGATATCCGAAAGAATCTCCTCGAGTACGACGATGTGATGAACCAGCAGCGCAAGAGCATCTATACGCTCCGCCGCCAAGTTCTCACGGGCACCTATCGCGCCGTCCCCACCGAAGCCGAGCTCGAAAAGGGCATCGAGCCGCCGCCCATCGTCAAGGAGCTGGATCGCGAGCTGCTCGAGAAAGTCATCGATCCGCTCGAAAAGATGGTGAAGTTCCATTCGACGCCTCTCCCTGAGGGAAGCGTCACGCCCGAAGAGATCGAGGCGTTCCGGAAGAGGGCTTTCGAATCGAGCTTCGACGACCTGAAGGAGCTCCGACACGAAGCGCTCGAGCGGGATCTCTACGTTTGGTTTGGTTGCGTGACCGAGCTGAAATCGTATCGCAACGATCCTGCGGGCGCGTTCGAGCATCTTAAGGAGCGCGTCGGCCTCAGCCTCACCGAGCAGCGGGAGCGCCTCCTCGACCTCCTCGACGAGCTCATCTCCGGGATGGTGGATCACGCTTGCCCGCACAACCGTCCTGTCGAGTATTGGGATCTCGAGGGGCTCGGAAAAGCCTATGAGCGGCAGTTCGGCATCCCCGCATCGGGGATCGAGCGCTTCGATTCGCGCGGCGATCTTGCCAAAAAACTCTATGACGACGTCGAAGCGATCCTTCTAGGGAAGATGAAGGAGTTCGGTGTCGAATATTTCCTTCGGCTCTTCCGTGAGCTCTATCTCGAGCAGATCGACAAGCAGTGGATCGATCATCTCGCCGCGATGGATAGCCTCCGGGATGGGATCGGTCTTCGCGGCTATGGCCAGCGCGATCCGAAGAAGGAATACAAGCGCGAAGGCTTCACGCTCTTCCAAGCGACACTCGATAGCATCAAGGCATCGGTGATCGAGCAGCTCTGCCGCGTCGAGCGCGCGCGTGAGGAAGATCTCGAGCGCCTCGAGGCGCAACGTAAGGCCGAGGCCGAGCGCCGCATCCGCGCACAGCAGACCAATGTCGAAGGCGATGAACAGGACGCAGATGGGCAGCCGCGAGGCACGCGCCGCCAGCGCCGCGCAGCACAGGCAAGCGGAAGGCAGGTCGAAGCGCGCGTTGTCATCAAGACGGTAAAGCGCGATCGCCCGAAGATCGGCCGAAACGATCCTTGTTGGTGCGGGAGCGGGAAAAAATACAAAGTCTGCCATATGCGCGAGGACGCCTCCGCCACCCGCTGAATCGGCGCCTCTCTGGCGGAGCGAACACTCGCCGGACGCGGCGCGCATCCAGCGCCCTGTCCGAGCACCTACGAGCGCGCTGCGAGGCTCATGGCGCGCGAAGTATCGCGCATCGCGATCGCGAAAAAGCTTCGCTCTGCCGCCGTCTGTCTCCTACACTAGCGGCCTCTCCCAGGTCTCCTCTCGCTGGAGCACGTATCGATGAGCGAAAAAATCACCAAGATCCGCGGCTTTCGTTTCGCCGGCATCGCTTCGGGTATCAAGAAAAACAGCAAGAAGGATCTCGGCCTTATCGTCGCGGATCGGCCCGTAAACGCCGCGGGCGTTTTTACACGGAACCTCGTCCGCGCCGCTCCCGTCGAAGTGTCGAGCGAAAGACTAAAAGCACATAAAAAGGCACAAGCGCTCCTCGTCAATAGCGGAAATGCCAACGCGTGCACCGGACAAGCAGGCATGGACGCAACCCTCCGCTCGAGCGAGGCGATTGCCCGCGCGCTTGGAATCGAGCCTGGGCTTGTCCTTCCGTCCTCCACGGGAGTCATCGGCGTCGTTCTTCCGGTCGAAAAGATTGTGGATAGCACCGAGAGGCTCGTCGGTTCCCTCAGTGAGGACGGCGCGATGGAGTTCGCGGAGGCGATCCTGACTACCGATCGTTTCCCGAAAACGGCCAGCGAGACGTTCAAGGCGCGCCGCGAAGAAGGAGCCATCCTTGGCATCGCGAAGGGGGCCGGAATGATCCATCCGGATATGGCGACGACCCTCGGGTTCATCCTCACCGATGTGAGCGCGCCGAGCTCCTACCTCCGCGCTGCGCTCCGACGCACCGTCGACAAGACCCTGAATCGAGTGAGCGTGGATGGAGATACGAGCACGAACGATAGCTTCTATCTCCTCGCCTCCGGGGTGGGTATGAAGCTCGATGATGACCTGAAGAAACGCCGCTTCGAAGAAGCGCTCTTCAAGGTCCTTCTCTCCCTTGGCGAGCAGATGGTGAGCGATGGTGAGGGCGCGGAGCATGCGGTCACGATCCGGGTTTTTGCAGATACCGAGAAGAATGCGAAGCGCGTCGCACACGCCATCGGAACTTCACTCCTCGTTAAAACAGCGCTCTTTGGAAAGGATCCGAACTGGGGACGCATCATCGCCGCTGCGGGACGTGCCGGGGTTCGATTCGATCCGGCCAGAGCCGAGATTCGGATCGGTGACGAT
>JAAZAH010000105.1 GCA_012514415.1 Sandaracinaceae bacterium | reverse complement strand
GGCGCTCGGCGGCATCGAAATTCAGCGGCGGGATTTCTTGCGGGCCTGACGCGCCTTTTTGCGCTGGGCCTTCTTCTTGGCCTTATCGACCGGGCGAGCGGAGGCTCGCTGACCGGCTTGGGCCTGGCCCGGCATCCCGGGAAATCCGCCCATCCCGGGAGGAAGCATGCCCGGTGGAAGCGACCCCCCTCCTTCAGCGACGGCGGCTTGGAGGAGCTCGTTGGCGAGGTTCGCCATCATGGGGTTGTTCTGAAAATCGGGGCCCGCCGACATCATATTCTTCAGCTGCCGGGCCGAGGCGAGCTGCTTCATGCCGGGGATGCGCGAGAGGAGCCCGGCCTGCTGACCGATCCCGCTCATCATCTGCCGCATGAAAGCAAAACGCTGAAGAAGCTCGGCCACGTCCTTTTCGGTCGTCCCCGATCCGCGCGCCACGCGGACGATGCGCTTCGGCTGCTTCTGGAAGACGGCCGGATCGTTTCGCTCATCGCGCGTCATCGATTGGACGATCGCTTTGATGCGATCGAGCTCGCGCTCATCGACGTTGAAATTCTCGCCTACGCTATCGGCGAAGAAGGGGAGCTTTTCGAGGATGTCTTGGAGCGGCCCCATCCCCTGAATCATCTCGAGCTGGTTCAGGAAGTCGTCGAAGGTGAACTTCCCTTGGAGCATGCGCTGGGCGTCGCGCTCGGCTGTCTCTTCGTCGATGACCTCCTCGAAATCCTTCATCAACCCGACGACATCGCCCATTCCGAGAATGCGGCTCGCCATCCCGTCGGGACGGAAGGTCTCCATCTTATCGAGCGATTCGCCCATACCGACGAACTTCACGGGCGCGCCCGTCGCTTCGCGGATGGAAAGCGCGGCGCCTCCGCGGGCATCACCGTCGAGCTTGGTGAGGATCACGCCCGTCAGCGCGAGCCGCTCATTGAACGCCTTGGCAGTGCGAACCGAGTCCTGACCGATCATCGCGTCGACGACGAGGAAGATGTTCTCAGGGGCGACGCTTTCGTCGATGCGATCGAGCTCCGCCATGAGCTCTTCATCGACCGAAAGACGGCCGGCGGTATCGTAGATCACGACATCGCACTTGAGGCGCTTGGCCTCGGCGAAGCCCTTTCTACAGATCTCGACGGGATCGCCGCCCGGGATGGCGAAAACAGGGATATCGAGGCGTTCGCCAAGGACCTGGAGCTGTTCAATGGCGCCAGGACGCGCGACATCGGCGGCGACAAGGAGGGGCTTTTTTTGATGCTCGCGTACGAGCAGCCGAGCGAGCTTCGCCGAGCTCGTCGTTTTACCCGAACCCTGAAGACCGACCATCATGATGCCGGTGGGGCGAGGCTTCGGAGCGAACTGGATGGGCTCGCCCTCGAACGCCATCATCTTCGTCAGCTCTTCCTCGCATGCCTTGATGAAGAGCTCGGCCGGGCCGATTTTGACCTTGCGATCCTTCCCCTTGGCGACCGTCTTGACGACCTGACCGACCATCTTCTCGCGGACGCTCGCGAGGAACCGCTTGGTAACGCCCAGCTCGACGTCTGCCTCAAGGAGCGAGAGCCTGACGTCACGCAGCGCCTGGTCGATGTTTTCTTCGGTAAGTTCGGTAAGGCCGGCGAGTCGATTGCGCGCGGCGCGGAATCCCTTTGATAGCGTCTCAAACACGCGGATATCCTGTTCTCGGGGGGCAAACGCGGCACCGCCAGCGGGCAGCGCGCGAAAAACTCAAATTGGCGGGGAAGATCTCGCCCCAGCCGTAGGCATTCTTAGCGCGGAATGCCAAAAATCGCCATGGCTGAGCGCGCAGGGCTCGCGCTCATCACTGAGCAGGCTTGACCACATGCGCTCCGCATACGACCGTTAAGGGATATGCAGGAAACGCCGCGAAGCGCGAAGCTGCCCGAAAAGGGCGATGAGAACGCGCTCTATCTCGTCGACATCAGCTCCTTTATCTTCCGGGCGTATCATGCGCTCCCGCCTCTTTCGAGCAGTAAGGGCGAGCCCACACATGCCGTCAAGGGCGTGACGCAGATGTTCCGGAAGTTGATCGACGAGCTCGATCCGCGCCGGATCGTGGTTGCGATGGATACGAAGTCCCCGACCTTTCGGAAAGAGCTCTTCGAGGCGTATAAAGCGAACCGTCCACCTCCTCCGCCCGATTTGAGCATCCAGATCGAGCGCATTGTCGAACTGGTCACGGCATGGGGGATGAACCCCATCGGCATTCCAGGCTACGAGGCGGACGATATCATCGCGACCTGCGTCGTCCGCGCGCGTGCGGCCGGGCTCAAGGTGGTCATCGTCAGCGCCGACAAGGATCTCCTCCAGCTCATCGACGATGAGACTGTGATGTACGACACGATGCGCGGGACGATCTACGGGCGGAAGGAGACGATTGACCGAATGGGCGTGCCGCCCGAGCAGGTGCGCGATCTGCTCGCCTTGATGGGCGATAGCTCCGACAACATCCCCGGCGTTCCCTCAGTCGGGCAAAAGACGGCGGCAAAATTCCTTGGGAAGTACGGCTCGCTCGAGGGCATCTACGAGCATATCGACGAGTTCAAAGGAAAGACCCGCGAGCGGCTCATCGAATATCGGGACGTCGCGTTTTTGAGCCGCGATCTTGTGGCGCTCAAACAGGATGTGGAGCTCCCTTTCGACCCGCTTGAGTGCCGTTTCGAAGGTGGCGACCTCGGGGCGCTCCGGCGCATCTTCTCGGAGCTCGAGTTCACCGCGCTCATGGCGAGCCTTGAGCCGAGCGGGAACGCCGTCGAAGCGGACCACGCCCTCATCGATGATGCCGAGGAGCTCGAGCGCTTTTTACTTGTCGCCCGTGAGAAAGCGGAGCTCGGACTTCACTGCCTGATCGAAGGGGGAAACCCACATCACGCCCGTGCATATGCGCTTGGCCTCGCCTTCGATTCGGGGCTCGCGAGGGTCGTGCGACTCGAGGATGAGGCGACAATTGCGGCGCTCAAGCCCGTCCTCGAAAACTCGCTGATTCGAAAATACTCCGACGATATCAAGCGGGACGATCTCGCGCTCCGCGCGTATGGGATTCGCCTTCGCGGGCATGCCTTCGATACGATGCTCGCGAGTTATCTCCTCGATCCGAGCCGAAATTCGCACGGGATCGTCGAAGTTGTGCGGGCCGAACTCGGCGAAGAGATTCCGAGCGACGAGCAGGTGCTCGGGAAGGGCGCGAAGCGGCTCGCGGTAAGCCTTCTCGATACGGACTCGCTCCTCTCGCTTTCGGCGGTGCGCTCGGATTATGCGATGAGACTCGCGCGCGTCATGGGCGATCGCATGAGGGAGGAGCCCTTCAAGACGCTCTATCACGGGCTCGAGCTGCCCCTTGCGCATGTACTCGCCGACATCGAGGCGGCTGGAGTCAGGCTCGATACGGAGCTTCTCGGGCGAATGTCAAAAGAGGTCGGGGCGCAGATCGACGCGCTCGAGAAGCGCTGTTATGAGCTCGCCGGTAGAGAGTTTAACGTCGGCTCACCGCGTCAGCTCGAGGTGATCCTCTTTGATGAACTGAAGCTTCCCGTACAAAAGCGCACCAAGACGGGGCGCTCGACGGATCAGAGCGTGCTCGAGGATCTGAGCCTCCTTCATGAGCTCCCCGAGACGATCCTCGAATATCGCACGCTCACTAAGCTGAAGAGCACCTACCTCGATCTATTGCCGCGTGAAGTGAACCCCGAGACTGGGCGTGTGCATACGAGCTTCAATCAAGCGGTCGCGGCGACAGGGCGGCTGAGCTCGAGCGATCCGAATCTACAAAACATCCCCATCCGGACTGAGCTCGGGCGAAAGATTCGCGATGCGTTCATCCCGCGGGAAGGTTTTTGGATCCTCGCGGCGGACTATAGCCAGATCGAGCTCCGAATTCTCGCGCATCTCAGCCGAGACGAAGCGCTTCTCGAGGCCTATCGCACGGGGGCAGATGTGCACCGGCAGACGGCTTCGGCGCTCTTTGGCGTACCGGTCGAGGAGGTCGATCGCGAGATGAGGGCGCGAGCGAAAACGGTGAACTTCGCCGTGATCTACGGGCAGACCGAGTTTGCCCTCGCGCGCAATCTCAAGATCGAGCGCTCCGAGGCGCGGCGCTACATCGAGGCGTTCTTCACGCGATATCAGGGTGTCGCTCGTTATATGGACGAAGCGGTCGAGGAGGCGCGGCGCCGGGGATATGCGGAGACGATCCTTGAGCGGAGGCGAAATATTCCCGATCTTCACAGTGAAAACCGGAACCTCCGCGCGGCTGCGGAGAGGATCGCGCGCAATACGCCCATCCAAGGCTCGGCCGCGGACATCATCAAGCGCGCGATGGTGGATCTTCACGAGGCGATGCGGCGCGCGCGCTATGAGAGCCGGATCCTACTCACGGTCCACGACGAGCTCGTCTTTGAGATCGCGCCCGATGAACGCGATGAACTCGAGCCCTTGATCCGCGAGAAGATGGAAGGGGCGGCTAAGCT
>JAAZAH010000104.1 GCA_012514415.1 Sandaracinaceae bacterium | reverse complement strand
TCTCCGGCGACGGTAACGGCCCGTGAAACGATCGAGCCCGCAACGCCATGCTCATGGATGCACCGGCTACGTTCGAAGACGTGCCCGCCATATCCATATTTCGCTCTGATTTTGGCGAATTGTGAAGTGGAGGCTCGTTGGCTCGAGCTAGCTTCGTGCGGCGCCTATCGCTCTTCGCCATCGGCTTTTTGGAGCAATTCTTCGGCGTACCCCATGCCCACTGCGAAGTCACCACCCACGGCAGCTAGGTCACCTGCGAATTGGCGCTTGTCCTCCGACCAACCGTTTTGGGGCAGTCGAGGGGGGCGTCCGCGGCGCATCGCGAGCCTTGTCCCGCCAGAGATATCGACAAGCGAGCCGGCACCGTAGAGGATATTCAACAGCTTGTTCATGCTTTCAAAATGGCATGCCGTTTATGTGAAGGCAATAGATATCGAATATCCACTTTAGGCCTCGTCCGATTTTTCGTGATGCCCAGCTTCTCGCTGCTCGGAGGCTACGCGACGGGAAGACGTCCCCCGTCACCGTGGATAACCGTTTGTACGCCTTGCGCCTTAGGACGTCGAACGATCCTTGAGCCGAGCTGTGCAGGCCTCGGTGGAGACACCCAACCTCTCCCCACCGATGCCGAGGAGGACCACGTCGGCCATAGGCGGCTCTGGGCCTCACCCGCGAAAGCCTCCGCAGCGCCCCCGCAATCGAAGGTGGAGAAAAACCGCCAACATAGTTAACCCAAAGCCAGCGGCGGCCCAGCGCGAGGACCCAGCCGAGCGGGGGAGGCCCAAAGCCGCCCCATCGATCACGCCAAAGCACCTCGGCATCAAAAGCCCGCGGCAGCGATCAAAGAACCGCCCACGCTAGTGGGAAGAGATCTCCTTGAGCTCCTTCGCGAACCGCGAACCATTCATAATGTAGGTGAGGGCTTGCAAATGAAGGCGCTTTGCGGCGTCCTCGTCCATGGTCCGAACGACCTTGGCGGGCGAGCCCATCACGAGCGAATAGTCGGGGATTTCTTTTCCCTCGGTGACGAGGGCATTGGCGCCGATCACGCAGTATTTCCCGATCTTTGCGTGATTGAGGATGACGGCGCCGATGCCGATGAGGCTGTAATCGCCGACGACGCATCCGTGAACCATCGCGAGATGACCGACGGTGACGCCTTTTCCGAGGATGAGCTCGATGCCGGGATCGGTATGGAGCACGGCTCCGTCTTGGATATTCGAGCCTTCACCGACGCGGATCCAATCCGTATCGCCCCGGAGGGTCGCCCCGAACCAAACGCTCGAATCCTTTTTGAGTTCGACCGTGCCGATGACCGAAGCGTTCGGCGCGATATAGACGTTCTCTTCGATGATCGGCTTCCGATCCCCTAATTGATAAAGCATCTGTTCAATATATCGCAGTTTGGAAAGGAGATCCCCTCAGCTCGATGGGGCCGTTTTTTGGTCGCCTCCGCTGGGATTTCATGTTCCCCCAGTGGAAGAAGAGGTCGCCCCGCGCTACAAGAGCTTCCATGTTGGATCTCCGCTACGTCGTCGATCACCTCGAAGAAGTCAAAGCCCTCCTTGAAACGCGCGGGGTGCGCGATGCCGCGCTTTTTGAGCGCCTGAGCACCCTCCGAAAAGGCCGCAGCGAGGCCATCCAGCTCGCGGAGGGACGCCGCGCCGAGCTCAAGCGCCATAGCGACGAGATGGCAAAGATCGCGGATAAAAAATCCGCGGAATTCGCGGAGAAGCGCGCGGCTCTCCGAACGCTTGGCGATGAGATCAAAACGCACGAGGCGAAACTCATGGAGATCGAGCAGGAGCTGAACGCCCTTTTGCTCGAGCTTCCCAATCTTCCGCATGAGTCGACGCCCGTCGGCGCTTCCGAAGAGGACAACCCCGTCGTGCGCGTGATCGGCGAGCGGCCGGAGTTTGAGTTTGAGCCAAAGGATCATGTCGAACTTGGGACATCGCTCGGGATTTTTGATTTTGAACGGGCGGCGAAACTCTCGGGCTCGCGATTTTCGGTTCTCCGTGGTGCGGGGGCGCGGCTCGAGCGTGCGCTGACGCAGTTTATGCTCGACCTTCATACCGAAGAGCATGGGTATACCGAGGTCTGGCCGCCGATTCTGGTGAAAGACTCGGCGATGCGCGGGACGGGTCAGCTCCCGAAGTTTGCAGAAGACGCGTTTCGGATCGCGCGCGACGACGCCGACGCGGAGGCTCGCGAGCTTTATCTCATCCCGACCGCCGAGGTTTCGCTCACGAATCTTCACGCCGATGAGATCCTTGATGGGGCCTCGCTTCCCTTTGGATATACGGCCTATACGCCTTGCTTTCGTAAGGAGGCGGGCAGCTATGGGCGCGATACGCGTGGGATCATCCGCCAACATCAATTCGATAAAGTCGAGCTCGTCCGTTTTTGCACCGAAGAGCAGGGGCTCGATGAACTTGAGCGTCTGGTCTCGCACGCCGAGGAGGTGCTGAAGCGGCTCGGGCTTCATTATCGCGTGGTCGAGCTTTGCACAGGCGATATGGGCTTTGCGGCGCGCAAGACCTACGACCTTGAGGTCTGGCTGCCGGGGCAAAATGCGTATCGGGAGATTTCGAGCTGCTCGTATTGTGGCGACTTTCAAGCGCGCCGGATGAAGGCGCGTTATCGACCGGCGTCTCTTGATGGGAAGAAGGCGAAACCGCAGCTTGTGCATACGCTGAACGGCTCGGGTCTTGCGGTCGGGCGGACGCTGGTCGCGGTGCTCGAGCAATACCAACGCGCCGATGGAAGTGTCGTCATCCCCGAGGCGCTTCGACCGCATATGGGCGGGCTCGAGGTGATCGAGCATCCGGCCGGATGAGACGAAAATGACGATTGCTCCGAGGATCGCGCGCGAGGTGGAGCTCGAGGCGCGGAATACGCTCCGGATCCCGGGGCGCGCGGAGTATTTTCTTGAAGCGAAGAGCGTGGCGGAGCTGATCGAGGCTGTTCGATGGGCCGAGGCGAAGGGGCTTGCCGTCACGGTCCTCGGAGGCGGCTCGAATGTGGTGGTTCCGCACGATGGGGTGCGGGGGTTGGTGATCGCACCCAAGGAGCGCGGGATCCACTTCGTCGAGGGAAGCGGGCGTGAGGTTTTTCTGGACGCGCGCGCGGGTGAGCCTTGGGAGGCGCTGGTGGAGGCGGCCGTCTCGCGGGGGCTTGCGGGGATTGAGTGCCTGACAGGGATTCCCGGGCTCGCGGGGGCGGCGCCGATCCAGAATATTGGGGCGTACGGGAAGGAGCTCGACGAGCAGCTCGTTTACGTCGAGGCGTTCGAGAGGGCGACCGGTGAGGTGGTGCGCATTGAGCGGGAGGCGTGCGAGTTCGGCTATCGCGAGAGCCGGTTTAAGCGGAGGCCGGGTGAGTTCATTATCGTGGGGATGCGGCTGAGGCTCGAGCGCGACGGGGCGCCGACGGTAAGGTATCGGGAGCTGGTGGATGCGGTGCCTCCGGGGGCGAGCCTTTCCGAGGTCCGCTCAACGGTTTATGCGCTCCGAAAAGCAAAGAGCATGATCCTTGATCCGGAGGATCCAAATCATCGAAACGCGGGGAGCTTTTTTACAAACCCTGTGCTCAGCCGAGAGGAATATGCGCGCTTTCTGGAGCGTGCGATCGGTGGGGGGCTCATCGCATCGGAAGAGGAGCTTCCGCATTATCCCTCTGGGGATGGGGTGAAGATCGCAGCGGCTTTTTTGATTGAGCGGGCGGGATTTCGGCGCGGTGCGCGGATGGGCGCGTTTGGGCTGAGTTCGAAGCACTCACTTTGCCTCGTCCATCATGGAGGCGGCGACTCCCGGGGGCTTCTCGCGCTTGCGCGAACGATCCAAGCGGGCGTGGAGGCGGCGTTTGGTGTGAAGCTCGTCGCTGAGCCGCGGCTGCTCGGCCCCGATCTCGCCGCGGCCGTGCGCTAAAAAAGGCCCAGGTTGGCGCAAGAAAGCGCACCGAGGTTGGCGGAACGCCATAGGACGGGCTCAGGCTGGCCGTCCCCAGGTGGGTTGCTCCCCCCAAGGTTGCGCCCCCGAAGGTTGTGCCCCGTTGCGCGCGCTTCTCGGGAAAGTGGAGGGCTGGGCGCACCTTGCGCACATGAATTGACTCTGAGGCAGAGGGTTCACGGAGCGCGGCGCGACAGGAGACACTCAAGTCCATGATTTGCACGGGAAATTTCACTTGGCCGCGCTTGGAATTCAAGTAGACTGCAACCTGTGCAGAATTCGCCCGCGAGTCGACGCACGGAACGCGTCGTCTTTGACACCTCGGCCTATCCGTTCGTGCGGATCCGCTTCGGACGCTTCGGGGACGCGGAATTCCAAGGTTTCATGGACGAGATGGAGGAGCTCATTAAGCGGCCGGCGCCGCGTGTGCTCCTCATCGATACGACGAACGCAAGCATTCCGACGCAGGCCCAGCGGCGGCGACTCACGCAGTGGCTCTCCGAGCATCGAGAGCGCTTGAAAGGCGATGTTTTGGGCGTTGCGTTCGTGGTGCCTTCGGCCGTGATGCGCGGAGTGCTCACGGCGATGTTCTGGATTCAGCCCTTTCCGGCGCCCTATCTTTTTGTGCCGACTGTGACCGAGGGGCTTGAGGCGTGCCGGCATTGGCTTTCGAAGACGGGGCCGGGAAGCGGCGCCTCGGGCGCGACAGGCAGCTAAGCGGAGGGCGGTCGACGCGGACCCGGGTGGCGGACCCAGCTTGAGGTCTGCAGGGTGAGGTCTGCCGAAAGAATCAGCGCCGGGCTTCAAGCGGCCTGAGGCTCCGTCCACCGAGGCCAGCGGCCCACCGGCCCGAGCCAGCCAGGTGCGAGAGCCTCCGCGCAACAACCTGGGTCGGCGTTTATCAACAACCTGGGTCGGCCCTCGTTTGCCCAAATAAAGAAGGAGCGGTCACCCTCAGGAGGGGCCGCTCCATCCCATCGTTGCGATCTCTTTTAGCGGAGGAGGAGGGATTCGAACCCCCGGGGCCTTTCGACCCAACGGTTTTCAAGACCGCCGCCTTCGACCACTCGGCCACTCCTCCAGGAGAGAGGCTCTCCGTGAAGCATAAGCGAAACTTCCCAGATCGCGATGGAGTTTGCCAGCTAGCACGCCCGCGCCGCTTCGCAAACCGAAGAGGGGCGCTGCCCCTTTCGGCCTCGGCACGAAATTGTCACGCGCCGAGCCGTACCGCTTGCAAATCCCCTGGCTCTTCGGGTTTGATAGGCGACCGATACGTCCCGTGTAAGGGGTGATTCGATCGGATGAAAATTCCGACTGCAATGAGAGAGGGCCCAAACGTGGTAGCAGATACGATCCCTTCGAGACTCCTCGAGCAGGCGCGGCTCCGGCCGAACGCACCTGCTTATAAGATCCGCGAAAACGGTGTGTGGAAAGCGACGAGCTGGGCGGGCTACGCCGACGAGGTGAAACGCGTCGGCCGCGCCCTCATCGCCCTTGGCTTCGAGCCCGGTCAGCATACGTGCATCCTCGGGTTCAACCGGCCCGAGTGGACCATCTTTGACGTCGCCACGATGGCCGTCGGCGGCGCCCCCGCGGGCATCTACACGACCTCCTCGCCCGAAGAGGTCGCCTACATCGCCGGGCATTGCGAGGCGCCGTTCATGCTCGTCGAAAACGCCGAGCAATGGGAGAAGGTGAAGGCGCAGCGCGAGAATCTCCCCGCCCTCAAGAACGTCATCATGATGAAGGGTGCGCCCCGCATCGACGACCCGTTGGTCCTCAGCTGGGATGAATTTCTCGCCAAGGCCGAGAGCGTCTCCGAAGAGGTTTTCATTCAGCGTCTCCATGCGCTCGAGCCGTCCGGGCTTGCGACGCTCATCTACACTTCGGGAACGACGGGGCCGCCCAAGGCGGTCATGCTTAGCCACGAAAACCTCGCTTGGACCGCAGCGAAGGCGCGCGAAGTGACGGGGCTCGGTCCGAACGATACGAGCCTCTCCTATCTCCCGCTCAGCCACATCGCCGAGCAGATGTTCTCGATCCACGGCTCCATCAGCGGCGGCGCCTGTCTCTACTACGCCGAGTCGATCGATGCCGTGCCCGACAACCTCAAGGAGGTGCAGCCCACGGTCTTCTTTGGTGTCCCGCGCATCTGGGAGAAATTTCACGCGGGCATCTCAGCGAAGCTCAGCGAGGCGACGGGCGTCAAAGCCAAACTCGTCGCGTGGGCGATGAACGTTGGTCGCAAGGTCACGGCCGTCCGTGAGCGAGGGGGCGAACCGGAGGGGCTTCTCGCACTCCAATATCGGCTCGCCGATAAGCTCATCTACTCGAAGCTCAAAGAGGCGATCGGCCTCAAGAACGCGCACCTTACCGTCAGCGGTGCGGCGCCCATCGCGAAGGAGGTCCTCGATTTCTTCGCCTCGCTCGACATCCTCATCCTCGAGGTTTACGGGCAGAGCGAGGACACGGGACCGACGAGCTTTAACCAGCGAACGCGCTTCCGCCTCGGGTCGGTCGGGCCGGTCTTCCCCGGCGTCGAGGTGAAGTTCAGCGAGGAGGGCGAGATCCTCGTCCGCGGCCCCAATGTGTTCATGGGCTACCTGAAGGATGAAGCGGCGACGGCGGCGACCCTCGTCGATGGATGGCTGCACTCGGGAGATCTTGGCGAGCTTCGCGACGGCTTCCTCTACATCACGGGCCGCAAAAAGGACATCCTCATCACGGCTGGCGGAAAGAATATCGCACCTGCCAATATCGAGGGCGATTTCAAGAATCACGAGCTCATCAACGAGGCGGTCGTCATCGGCGATCGACGCAAATACCTCACCGTGCTGCTCACGCTCGATCCCGAAGCGGTCGAGGCGTTCATCGAGAAGAACGGCGGCGACGCGTCAAAGGCGCATGAGGATCCGCGCATCCACGCTTCCATCCAGGCGCATCTCGACGAGCTCAACAAGAAGTACGCACGCGTCGAGCAGGTGAAGAAGTTCACGATCCTTCCGCGCAACTTCACCATCGAGGACGGCGAGCTCACGCCGACGCTCAAGGTGAAGCGCAATAAGGTAAGCGAGCACTTTGCCGAAGAGATCGAGGCAATGTACGCCGGCGACTGATTTTGCGATCATCGAGGGACGATCGCGACGCGTCGCGAGACGGTTCCCAACCTCAGGGCGCGCGAATCTTTGGAATAATTCGCGCGCCCTTTTCGTTTTTTTCTCTGAGATGAGAAAGTACGCGGTTGCCATTTTTGCACTTCTCGCCTGCATCCTCGCTTCGCCGAACCTCCCGGCAGACGCGCAGCGGGCGAGTCTTCCCGATTTTGCGAGTGTTGCTGAGGAGGTCTCGCCTTCGGTGGTGAGTCTGCGTGTCGCCTCGCGGCGCCCCGTGATGGGCTTTTTCGGGATGATGGGGGAGCAGGTGCAGCAGGGCGCGGGCTCAGGCGTGATCATCCGCTCCAATGGATACATCCTCACCAACAACCACGTCATCGATGGTGCGTCCAAGATCGAGGTCCGGCTCCACGACAATCGCCGCTTCGAGGGGGAGGTGGTCGGGCGCGATCCTTCGACCGATCTTGCTGTTGTCAAGATCCCTGCGACGGGGCTTCGCGCCGCTCGATTTGCCGATATGGAGAAGGTGAAGCCCGGCCAATGGGTGATTGCGATCGGTTCGCCTTTTGGCCTTGATTATACCGTGACTACGGGGGTTGTGAGCGCGCTCGGTCGAGGCGGATTCGGGATGACGGAGATCGAAGATTTCGTTCAAACGGATGCGTCGATCAACCCTGGAAATTCCGGCGGACCGCTGGTCGATCTCGAGGGCAATATCGTCGGGATCAACACGATGATTCATGGGCGAGGCTCGGGGATTGGGTTTGCCGCGCCCGCTGATTTGGCCAAGCGCGTCGCCGATCAGCTCATTGCCAATGGAACGGTCCGGCGTGCCTTCATCGGGGTCATGCTTCAGGAGCTCACACCGGCGCTCGCCGAGGAGCTCAAGGTGAGAGACGATCGCGGCGGTGCGCTCATCACCGAAATCGTCTCGGGGAGCCCGGCCGACAAGGCGGGCCTCCGCGTCGGCGATGTGATCATCGCGATCGATGGAAAGCGCGTGAGCGATGGTCGAGGTGTGGTTCGCGCCATTCTCCAAAAGGGTGTGGGTACCGAAACCAGCATCCGCATCCTCCGCGATGGACGAGAGCGCACGGTCAAGCTTGTGACGGCCCAACGTCCCGATCGGGGTAACGTGCCCGCCGCGCGCGGCGCCGATGAGAGTGGCGAGGCGTCGAATTTCGGGATGAGGCTCAGCCCGACGCCCGAGCCCCTTCGCCAGCGCTATGGACTCGAGCGCGGTGTGGGTCTTCTTGTCGAGGGAGTCACACAAGGATCCAAGGCCGCGGAGGCCGGGCTCTCTCGGGGAGATCTCATCGTCGAGGCCGATCGCGCGCCCGTGCGCTCTGTCGACGATCTCCAAAAAGCGATGCGTGACGGCAAGGCGCTCCTTCGGGTGCTCCGTCAAAATGGCGCCTTTTATACGCTGCTTGAGCGCTAGAGCGGCGGTCTTTCGGGGGCGAGCGATCGCGCATGATGCGATTCGGAGCGATGACTTCGGGGTGATTCGTGTCATGCTCGACGCTCGCGCCATCTTTCGAGGCGCAGGAGGTTAACTATGCCCGCATTTGAGACACCCGCATCGCTCCTCGACGCCATCGGCGCCGACCTCGGCGCGAGCGAATGGATCGCCATCGAGCAAGATCGCATCCAGGCTTTTGCTGATGCGACGGGCGACCATCAATGGATCCACGTCGATGTGGAGCGCGCCAAAGAAGGCCCGTTCGGTGCCCCCATCGCGCATGGCTTCCTCACGCTCTCGCTCACGAGTCTTTTCCTACCGGAACTTCTCACGGTCAAAAAGAGCTCGATGGGCGTGAACTACGGCATGAATAAGGTGCGTTTTCCCGCGCCCGTAAAGGCCGGAAAGAGGATTCGCGGGGTGGGTAAGCTCCTCAATGCAGAAGCCGTTCAAGGCGGTGTCCAAGCCACCATCGGCATCACCGTCGAGATCGAGGGCGAGTCGAAGCCGGCGTGCGTCGTCGAATTCCTCGCCCGCTTCTACGATTGATCGAGCATGCGTAGGGTCGAGATCGCGAGCTACGGGGGGATCGAGAAGCTCCAGATCGTGGAGCGGCCGATCCCCAAGCGGCGCCCAGAGCAGCTTCTCATCCGCGTTCGTGCCATCGGGGTCAACCCGAAGGATGTGATGGTGAGAAAAAGTAGGTTTGCCTTTCTTACAGGGCGGCCGCCGATCACGCTTGGGCATGACATCGCCGGGGAGGTCGTCGAAGCTCCGCGAGGCTCGATCTATCGCTCGGGCGACGCGGTCTACGGCATGATCAACGATTTCTCGGGACGGGCTTATGCGGAATATGTCTGCCTCTCGCCCGGAGAGATCGCGATGATGCCGCCGGGGCTCAGCTTCGAAGAGGCTGCGGCGATTCCGCTTGCGGCTCAGACGGCCCTTCAAGCGCTCCGCGATCTCGGCGGCGTCGGCCAACCGGACGCTTCGAAGCGTGTCCTCATTCACGGCGCATCGGGCGGCGTCGGTACCTTCGCCATCCAAATCGCCCGCGCGCTCGGAGGGCACGTCACGGCGAGCTCGAGCGCAAAGAACCGCGGGCTCTGTCTCGAGCTCGGCGCGCATTCGCACATCGATTATTGCGAGCATCCTCCCGCATCGCTTCGTCCCTTAACCGGCGAGACCTTCGACGTCTTCTTCGATGTCTTTGGGAATCAGAGCCTAAGGGCGGTGGCGGGTGCGCTCTCGCCCAATGGGGTGTACATCAATACGATCCCCAATGGGCGCGTGATACGCGAGGTCTTGACGAGCGTCTTCTCTGCTCAAAAGGCGAAGCTCGTCGTCGTGCGATCGCGCTCGAGCGATCTCGACATCCTGAGCGAAATGGTTTCATTGGGTGAGCTCCGGAGCGTCATCGCGGCAGTCCTTCCCTTGAGCGATGTCCATGAGGCGCATCGCTTGATCGAAAGTCGGCGAACGCGTGGAAAGATCATCCTCGATCCCAGCCGCTGACCCGACCGCATCCCAAAAGTCCGCAAGGCGCGAGCGAACGTGCTCGACCAGGGCCCCCGAAGGGTGGAAGCGATGGAGCGCACGAGAGAGGGGCTCGCTCGCGCTCAATCGCTTCCGTTCGGCGTGGATTCAGATGCGCGGAGGAGCGGCCTCACGTTGATGAAAGCGCCGTGTGACGAGCGCCTTCCTCCACGGCGCGAGCGCGGTCTCCGTCGTGTCCTTCAGGTAGACGACGCCCTCGTCGAAGAGATCCTCCGAGATCCCCGCCGCGACAAGGAGCGCTTTCGAATCGTCGTTGTATAGAATCGGCTTGCCGTGACGATACGCATCGCGGATGAACTCGAGCGCATAGCCGTTCACTTTCAGTGCTTCCACCGCACCCTTCCCATGCGGAAGAATGATGGCGTCAAAGAGGACC
>JAAZAH010000103.1 GCA_012514415.1 Sandaracinaceae bacterium | reverse complement strand
GAACTCACCGCCGAACTCGCCGAGCAAATCAAGAGCGGCAAGCTTCGCCTATAAACTAAGGCCCGACTTAGTCGACGCGAAAAGGCCCGCCATGTTTGTCATGACGGGCCTTTTCACATGAACGTTCGGAGCCGCTGCGACGTTCCATGCCCGGGCGATGCGCGCGCCATCGCGCGAGCGAGCCCAAGCGTCAGTTGTTCTCTTCGATCTGATAGAGTGCGAAGCGAGCCACGCCTTCACCCATGGCTTCCACGTTCTCGACGAGGAGGTCCGGATCGCTCGCGCTATGGGTCGCTTGCATGCGCATCAAGCCGATCGGCGAGGGAATGAGCTTCCAGACGTTGACCTGGACGACCCTGACGCCCTCGATCGATGCCTCAAGCATCACGAAGAAGCTATCGTCCGAGAGGAATTCGGGGTCGCTCATGCGGAGGTTTTCCGCGCCCTGCGAGAGGAAGGCTTGAGCGATGAGCTGACGGAATCCTTTGGCCGTCTCTTCGGCATCGATCTCACCTTGAACCGAGCGATCGACGCTGATGGTCGCCGTAAGGAAGGAATCCTCGCGGTCGCTTTGCGCGATCAAAAAGAGATCGGACTCTTCGGCACAATTGATCTCCCATCCATCGCCGACAAGGAGCGCGCCCATCGCGAGGCCATTGGAGAGCTCAAGCCCGATGGCCGTCGAGTCGCTCTCGCTCTCGTAGTACGCCGCGCAGATGTCGCCTTCCACGGGACGCACCTCCCGGCCTTCTTCGCCACCGCTGGATTCTTCGTGCGCCGAGATCGTCTCAGTGCCGCCCCCGCTGCAAGCGATGAATACGCTCGCGAGCGCCATTAAAATTAGCTTCCGCATTTCACGGAAACTACCCTCTCACCCAGGCTGAGTCCATCCTTTCCTTGGGCTTTTCGCGGAAGCGCTCGCGCTGAATAAAGCGGGGATCAAAAAGTTATGAACCAGCGGCAAATCGCATGGATGCGCGCTCGATTCTGGGCATATGCACCGCTCCTACCCAAGCTCGTCCTGGAGGGGCGGAGCGTACGGGCACGCACCCCACGGCTCCCCGAAGCGAGCGGACCGCGTGAGTTTCGCTTTGGTAGCGATGGGCCGCCCTTTCGTCTCGCACTCATCGGCGAGTCCACGGCCGTGGGCGTAGGCGTCGAGCGTCAAGAAGACGGCCTTGGCCACGCCCTTGGCGCATACCTTCATGAAGCGCTCTGTCGGCCGATCGAACTCTCAATCGTTGGAGAGAACGGAGCGACACTCGGGGATCTCGCTGAGCGCTGTCTTGGTTCTGTGAGCGCCGATCTCGATCTGGCCCTCATCGTGATTGGCGTAAACGATACGACTTCGCTCACGAGCGGGCGCTCGCTGAGACGCACAGCCCTCCATGTCATCGACGCGCTCCGGGAGCGTGGCATTCGCGAGATCGCCTTCGCGGGCATCCCGCCGATCGAGCAATTCACGGCGCTTCCCCCCACAATGCGCGTCGTCCTTGGGACAAGGGCGCACTACCTTGAGTGCGTGCTGATGGCCACGCTCCGAGAAGCGGGCGGGCATTACCTCCGCGTTCCCTTTGGAGAGATCGCCGAGCACCTTGCCGTCGATGGCTTTCACCCCTCCGCGACAGGCTATCGCCAATGGGCGGCGCTACTTGCCGAAGCGCTTATCGAACGTCTACCCGCGCTTCGACACTCGCACCGCCCCTTTGGGTCCGGCTCTTAGTTAAGACCGCACTCGAGATTCGCCGGAACGGCGACATCCATATATTTCGGATGATCGAGGCGGAGGTTATTCATCAGCTCGATATACTCCTCACGCGACTTCACTTGAAGCCTCGGGTTGAACCGGCGCTCCTCGCCGATCGTGCTCACGGTCCAGCCGCGATAATCGTGACCGGGGTAGACGAGCGTCTCATCGGGTAGCGTGAGGAGCTTACCGAAGATGCTGTCGTATTGCGCGGAGGGATCCCCGTTCTGGAAATCCGTTCGACCCGTGCCGCGGATGAGGAGCGTGTCTCCTGTGAAGACACGATCGTTCATGAGGTAGCTATACGAATCGTCGGTATGCCCGGGCGTATGAAGGGCTTTGATCTCAAGACCCCCGAATCGAAGGATATCGCCGTCTTTAATCCGCTCGGAGACACACGCGGCGCGCGTCTCGGCGCCCATCACGCTCACCGCGCCGGTCGCCTCGCGAAGGGCGCCGAGCGCCGTGACGTGGTCGGCGTGAACATGCGTATCGAGCGCATAGACGAGCTTGAGATCGAGCTCCTTCAGGATGCGGAGATAGCTCTCGAGCATCTCCTTCACCGGATCGATAAGGATCGCCTCTCCGCTTTTGCGGCTCGCGACGAGATAGGTGTACGTGCTGGTCTCGCTCTCGATGAACTGACGAAAAATCATGGTTCTTCCCCTGAGATGGAATCGTTTCGTTGAATCACTTGAGCGTCATCCCGCTCATTTCATCGGAGCCAGCCGCCGAAGAAAGGATTCATGCCGCCGGTCCGAATGCGCTCTTTGGCATTGTCTTCGCCCTCACCTCGCTCTTCATCGGGATCCCTTCGCCTCGACGCCGGCGTCGCGTGCATGCGAACGCTCTTGCGTTTTCACTCCGCCCCCTTTCTCTCTCTTTTCCCTTTCAGGTCATTTTTTTCGCGCCGCTGCCCAATCTTTGCGCATCCCCTGAATCCTTTCTCCACCGGCTGGCTCTACTTCGATCATGGAGCAAAACAAGCGCGGAGGTCCCCCTTGAGCCTCCCGTTCATCCTCGTTTTTTTTGTCGGGATCACGCTCGGCCTTTTTGGTGGAGGCGGTACGATCCTCCTGCTTCCGCTCTTGGTCTATCTCTTTTCGATCGACCTCGGGCAGGCCATCCCGATCGCGCAGCTCACGCTTTTTTTCGCGAGCGTCGCCGCCTTTATTCCGCCCGCAAGGCGTGGTGAGGTCGATGCACGCGTCGCGCTCACACTCGGGCTTGCAGGCATCGTCTTCGCAGCGCTCGGCGCGCTCGTCAGTCCGCTGATCCCTCCGGCCGCACTTCTTATCTTCTTCTCGCTTCTCATGCTCACAGCGGGCGCCCGCATGTGGTTCGCGAAAAACCCCGAGGAAGAAGGTGGGCAGTGTAGGCCACGCTCGGCGCTCCTCATCGGCTCGCTGATCGGGTTCATCTCGGGCATGACGGGAGCGGGCGGCGGGTTCCTCCTCGTTCCGAGCATGATCATGTTTTGTGGGATCCCGATGCAGAAGGCGATTGGAACCGCCTTTCTCGTGATCGCACTTCAATCGCTCTCGGGCTTCCTCACTCAGATTACGCACACCTCCATCGACCTCGCATTCACTGCATCCGTCATCGGCCTGAGCGCCGCGGGTGGCGTCGTTGGAGGGATGCTCAGCCGAAGGATCAACGTCAACATTCTCAAACGCGCCTTCGCTGTCTTCATCCTCATCATCGGACTCTTCGTCCTTTTCCAGGAGATCGTTTCTCTATGAGCTTCCTCGAATCCCCCTTTGCCCCTCTCGTTGGGGGGGCGCTCATCGGCCTATCCTCGCTGCTGCTCTTCAATGTCCACGGCAAAATCGCGGGCATCAGCGGGATTGTCGGACGCCTTTTTGAGCAGGCGACAAGCGATAAGGCTTGGCGACTGGTCTTCCTCGTCGGACTCCTCGTGCCCGGCGTCATCTTCGCGAGCATCGGTTCCGAGGCATTCGCGTTGACGCCTGTCCCTCTCTCACTCGCCACTGTCGCCGGCGTCCTCGTTGGCTTTGGCACCACCATCGCAAACGGCTGCACAAGCGGGCATGGAGTCTGCGGGATCGCCCGGCTCCGTAAACGCTCCATCGTCGCCACCCTCGTCTTCATGACGACCGGTGTCATCAGCACCTTCATCACGCATCAACTCATCGGAGGCTTCTGATGCTTTCCATCCTCTCGTATCTCTTCGCGGGAACGCTCTTCGGTCTCGGCCTTATCCTGTCCGGCATGGTGAACCCGAATAAAGTGATCGGCTTCCTCGACATCACTGGCGATTGGGATCCGTCGCTTGCGCTGGTGATGGTTGGCGCCATCGCCGTCTTCGGGCTTGGAAGGTTCGTGACGCGCGCTCAAAGTAAACCTCTGGCCGCTCCCTCGTTCTCCGCGCCGACCGAGGAGAGCATCGACCGACGACTGCTGATCGGGAGCGCGCTCTTTGGCGTCGGCTGGGGAATCGCCGGCTTTTGCCCGGGCCCTGCGCTCGTCTCGCTCGTCACACTTGACGGAAAAGTGCTAGCCTTTGTCATGGCCATGATCGTCACGATCGCGATCACGAGAGTGTTGGATGAACGAAGGCGAGCACGCGCTCATTGAGCGCG
>JAAZAH010000102.1 GCA_012514415.1 Sandaracinaceae bacterium | reverse complement strand
GACATCGTCCATCCCGTCGCGAAGACCGCAACAAAGGCGCCGATCATCGCGAGCGGGAGCGCCATCATGATGGTGATGGGCTGGAGGAACGACTCGAATTGCGAGGCGAGGACGATATAGATGAAGAGCACGCCGAGGAGGAGCGCAAGCCCCATGTTCTCATTCGACTCGTTCATGAATTTCGCATCACCGCCGAGCTCGTAAGTCACCGTCTCGGGCAGATCCAT
Organism: Sandaracinaceae bacterium; assembly: GCA_012514415.1. Taxonomy (GTDB): domain Bacteria; phylum Myxococcota_A; class Polyangia; order Polyangiales; family Houyiibacteriaceae; genus JAAYBZ01. The sequence continues at coordinate 2,221 of JAAZAH010000102.1, read as the reverse complement.
CGAGGCGACGGTCTCCATCATCTCATCGACCACCTCGCTGAGCGCGCGGCCCTTGGCGGCCGCCGTGATCTTGATGGTCCGCGAGCGATCAAGCCTCTCAATGACGGCAGGGCCGAGACCGCGCACCTGAGTGGTCACCTCACGGATCGGCATGAACCCGACGGGCTGTCCGGCCGAGAAGATGGGCACCGTGAGCAGCTCGAGATCACGCGCGGCGTCGCGATCTTCTTCGCGAAGGCGGACTCGAATATCGTATTCATCGTCGCCATCGCGGAAAACACCCGCCACCTCACCCTCGAGCGCCGTCCTCAGCGTGCTCGCAATCATCGCCGTCGACACACCAAGCGCCGCCGCCCGATCACGGTTCACCTCGAATTGAAGCTCTGGCTTTCCGGGCTGATAATCGAGGTGGATATCGTGCATTCCCGCGATGAGCATCAAGCGATCGCGCACGTCATACGCGACCGACTCGAGCGTTTCGAAGTCGGGCCCCTTGAGGTAGAGGATCATCGGATAGTTGCGACCGCCATCGTCGATCGACGGAAGCATGATCGAGAGCTTGGCCTCGGGGACGTGCTTCAGGATCACGCTGCGGACGTGATCCTGCATCTCGGCGAGGTTCTCCTTTCGCTCCCATTTCGGCACCATCCGAATCCGCCAAGCCGTGACATGCGCGTCACCCTGATCGCCGACATTTGAATAGACAGTGATGAAGCGGGGATCGTTCGCAAGCTCTTCTTCGGCCGGAAGGAGCATCGCGGCCGTCTCTTCCAAAGACGTTCCAGCCGGGACCTCGATCACGACATTGAACTGCCCGCGATCCTCCGCCGCCATGAACTCATTGCCCATGATGCCCGCGAGCGCGAACGAGCCGAAGAGCATCGCGAAAGAGGCGATAAGGACGATCGCCATATGCTTTCGACTCGCCACGACCCACTTGAGAGAAGCGAGGTAGAGAGCGTCGAGCTGGCGATAGAAGTTCAAGAAGGGACGCTTGAGCCATTCCCATGGGTCTCGCTCACCCGGCTTTCTCTGCTTCGCGAAGCGCGCCGAGAGCATCGGGTCAAGCGTGAAGGCGACAAACGCCGAGAGACAGACCGAAGCAGCGATTGTGATTCCAAACTGCCGGAAGAACTGGCCGACGATTCCCGAAGTGAAGGCAACCGGGACAAAAACGGCGCAGAGCGTGGCGGTCGTCGCGAGGACGGCGAGCATGATCTCGCGCGTCCCCTTCGAGGCCGCCGTATAGGGATCCTCGCCCCGCTCAAGGTGCTTGACGATATTCTCACGGACGACGATCGAGTCATCGATCAAGATGCCGATGGCGAGCGCGAGTCCGAGCAGCGTCATCATGTTGAGCGAGTAGTCGAGGAGGTACATCAGGAAGAAGGTCCCGATGACCGAGGTCGGCAGCGCGAGACCGCTGATGATGGTCGAGCGGACATCGAGCATGAAGAGGAGGATGACGAGGATGGCCATCCCTCCACCGAAAAGCAGCGCCGTCTCGACCTCCGCGGCGTTCTCGAGGATGAACTCAGATGCATCGAACATGATCTGCATCGAGACATCGCCCTCGAACTGATAGTTCGCGATCCGCTCGCTCACCTCTTGAGCGATGCGGACGGTGTTCTCACCGGATGCCTTGAGCACGTCGAGAACGACCGCGGGATCGCCATTCGTTCGAACGACGCTATCGGGATCCTTCACGCCGTCTTCGATCTCGGCGATCTCGCCAAGACGGATGACCGTGCCCCCGGGTGTCGCGCCGATCGCGAGGTTGCGGATATCGTCGAGGCTCCTGAATTCGCCGACGGTCCGCACATTAATGCGCCGTTCGCCCTCGTTATAGTCTCCGCCCGGCACATTGAGATTCTCGAGCTGGAGCTTCTCGACGATCTGGTTCGGAGTGAGGTTCTTCGCCTGCATCTCCTTGAGATCGATGAGCACGTTGATCTGGCGCTCCGCGCCGCCGCGGACTCGGACGCTCGCAACGCCTCGGACCTGCTCGATCATCGGCGCGATCACGTCTTCGGCGTAGTAGCGGAGCTCGCGCGGCTCCATCGAACCCGAGAGCGTATAGCTCTGTACGGGGCTCGCTTGGAGGTTCATCCGAGTAATGGACGACTCTTCGATTGAACGTGGCAGATCGTGCCGAATCGAGCCCACTTGTTCGCGAACTTGGTTCGCGACGTTATCGATATCGACGTCCAGATCGAAGATG
>JAAZAH010000101.1 GCA_012514415.1 Sandaracinaceae bacterium | reverse complement strand
GGCGTTTCGACATAGGAGCCATCACCCGCTGCAAGCTCGAGCGCAGGGAGCTCGTCGCCATCGAGCACGCCAAAGAGTGTCGGTTCATCGGCGCGCTGATCGAAAGGGCTACTCGCCCAAGTGCAGCGGATCTTCCCGTGGTGAGAGCACACGAGATAAGCGACTCGATCGAACTCGGAGGCTGTGAGCGATTTCAGTTCCTCCGCAAGCGTTCCGAGTGCCCCATCGCCCGATGAAAGCGCTTCGCTTGCCGCATCGTGAGTTGACGCATCGTCTGCTCCATCAAGGCTCGCTTCATCGGGCCAACGAAAACCAGAGACGGCTTCATGTTCCGGCGCTGCCCGCTTTAGCAGCTCAAAGAGAGCGAGCGTGCTCACGAGCTCATGCCGAAAGCCCGGGCGCTCTGGGTAGGCCGGACGGCGCCATGCGTTCGAAGGTGCCTTGGCGAGATCGTGCCGCTTGGCGAGCGGAATATCGTCAGGCCGCCGCTCTTCGAGGATCGCCTCGCTGAAGATCCGATGCGCCTTCCCAGCGTCGTGCCATCGCGCAGCGAGCTTGAGCGTTGTTTCGAGCCCGTCCGCATCGTTGCTTGCGAGACCGAGTGCCGAAAGGATCTTGCTGATTTCCTCTTCGACCTCGCGGCCGTGAAAGGCGATTGTCTTCCACTCGGCGTGTGAGAGCACATCGCTCTCGATGCTCTCGCTCGCTTCGACAAGGAGGCTCTCGCTGAGCGCCTCCCCAGGGACGACCTCGACTTTGGATTTTGAGCTCGGTGCCCAGCCGATGTCGGGATCGTATCCGCCGGCATGCGACGGGGCGAGCACGACCATCCCGGGGATCACGCGATCGGTGCGAACCCACACCCCGCTTTCGTAGTCGAGGACGTAAAGATTCACGCCCTCGCGGCGTGAGCGCCACTCCTCGATCTCCTTCGCGGGCGCGGGACAGAGTTCATCCCTTCGCGGAGGGTCGACCGACTCGATGGTGCGAGGATTCCCTTCGATATCGCGGAAAAAGATCCGTGCATCTCGATCGGCCCCGACGCGAATGTACCGGCTGACATCCAGATCGGCCCCTGAAAGATCCGGAGACGTATCGAAGAGATCCTCGAACTCCCTCCGGCGTAGGGTCTGCTCGGGGCGGTAGGGATAGATCTCGTAAAGGAGCTCTCTGGGCCAGCGCGATTCGCACTCCTCGAGCGCACGAATCGACACTCCGGCTCCGTCTTCGATGAGGCGACGAAGGGCAACGGTCGATGCCTCAAGCTCCTCGAGGGAATAAGGGAGCGCGCCCTTCGAGTCCTTCGGAAGCGAGCCGAAAACGATCACTCGAGCGCGCTCCCCCGCGCGCCTCCCGGCCCGACCAAAACGCTGAACGAGGCTCGGATAAGGCGCGAGTTCGGTCATCAGCAGCGATGCGGAAAGATCGACGCCCGCTTCGACGACTTGTGTCGCGATGATGATGCGCCCACCGGGAGGGAGCTCGGCCTCGGCATCCCGGCGAAGGAAATTCCAGCGCTCTCGCTCGTACGGCCGAAAGCGCGAATGCGCGAGCTCGAGCGAAGGTGGTGTTGAGGGCTTCGTTTTCGCAATCGCCTTTTTGAGCTCCGTAAATACGCGGACTGCAGCGCTTACCGTATTAAGGACGATGAGGCTCTGTTTCCCCGCTTCATGCTCTTCGAGGATCCTTTCAATCAGACCGCGGTCGGCAACGAGCTCAGTCGCCCACTCGAACGTCTTTTCGTTCTCCCAGATGCCGCCGACACGCTCGCCTTCGGGAATCTGCAGAGCGACCTCGAGGTGCTCACGCCTCGTCTGCTGAAAATCGATCGAGTCGAGCCACTCAGGTTGGAGCGTTGCGCTCATCCACCATGAATGGACGGGACGAAGTGCTCGCTCCGACCACATCCTACGGAACGCTTCGAGCTGCGTACTCGTCGCGAGCGCCACACCCATGAGCTGAACCTCATCGTAGACCCAGAGGCAGTCGTGATGGAGCGCTCCAAATTCCATGGGCCAGAGCCCGCGCGAGCTCGCATAACCGCGATTGAGTGCGCGAGAGAGCATCATGTCTTGGGTGCCGATGAGGATCGCGGGGCGGTCGAGATCTTCCACCCATCGCGTCGCTTCGACACCTCCCATCAGGAGGTGGACCGGGACATCGAGGCCGGCGTGCTCGACCCATCGCCGCGCGTCCGTCGCCATTTGATCGGCGAGTACGCGCATCGGGAGGACAAAGCAGAGGCGCAGAGGCCAACGCGAGTCCTGGCGCTTTACGCGATGATAGAGCCAAGGGAGGACCACTCCGGCGCTTTTCCCCAAGCCGGTCGGAATCCGGATGAGTCGGCTCGAGATCTCTTGCTCCTCACCCAAGCGCCGCTGCCACGGATAGGGTGCGACCCCGACGACTTTCTCGAACCACGCTGCGTATTCACTCATCTCGATGCTTCACCCTGAGTCCGATCTCGTTGAAACTCATTCTTCACCCCAAGAGGCGATTTATTTCGCGCCGAGGCGCACTGGTTATCTCGCCGAAATTCGATGGATCCGTCTCGTCAATCGCTTGCGGAAGGCGTCCATCCGCTCCGCCTGACCGATGATGTTTCCGAACCATGCACTCACTCTCGTCCAGGGCCTCCTTAGGTCGCGACTACCATGGAAATGCGCTCTTGTGAAAAGTTTCTAGTTCCTCGCGATGCGGCGGAGTCCACCCTCCGGACCCGCATGAAGGAGCCTTTCAGCCGAGCTTCGCATCTCGGTCTGACAAAAAGCACTCACGAGGAGCGCGAGATTCCGCGTTCTTGGGAAAGGCGCGGATGTGGTACGCTTCCGTGCGATGAAGAGAAGGCGCGGAACGAAGCGAACGCACCACGGCTTTTGCAAGGTGTGTGGAACGAAGCTCTACCGCGGACGCTGCATCACCTGTGACAGTCCCGGCGCCTCGCAGGACGCCGATCGCTCGATTGCCCTTGAGGGGAGAGCGTCGCGGGCTCTGGAAAAGCGCGAGCGGACCTCCGGCCAGACTCGGCGCGAGCACTCACCTCAGAGGGTGAGACCATCGCATTCGCAAAAAGCCGGGCGAGAAGCCCCGCGGGTCGGAGCGCCCGTATCCTCATCGGCTCAGGGCCGGTCCGAATGGTTTCCAAAGGAGCTTCGCGCCCATCTCGAACGCCGCGCGGCGGAGCAGCCGACGCGCCGGCGTGCCGCGCCTGGCACCGACGGGCCACCGACGCGGCTTCACGGCTGTCTCCTCTCCTTCTTCCGCGCAGGATGCGCGCTCATCCTCATCGTGATTTTTCTCTTCGCCACGCTGGTCTTTATCGGGACGTGCGCCGAGCTCTCCGAGGCCGAGGCGCTACCACGCCGCGGCGCTAAATCGCATGCCGCTTCGGCGCATCCGGTGGGGGCGCTCCAAGCCCCGCATCCCACCAACGAGGCGAACGGATGCGTTTGGGAAGGGCCTGGTCCCGACCCCGCCCAATCGAATGGAGGTGGATCAAGATGTCCGACGCGTTGGACTTTATCGTCATAGGGGCCGGTTTTTCGGGTGTCGAAGCCGCCTATACGCTGGACCGTGCGGGGGCTCGTTTCGCCGTGCTCGAGGCGCGCGATCGCATCGGCGGACGCGCTTATACGACGCCACTCGACGGCACAAAAACTTATGTCGATCTCGGTGGGCAATGGGTTGGGCCGACGCAGGACGCGCTCCTCGAGATGCTGGGCGAACTCGGCATCGAGACCTTTAAGACACATACGGAGGGGAAGAGCATCCTTGCGCTCGGTGAAAAGGTCCGAAGTTATGCGGGGACGATTCCCAAGTTGAATCCCCTTTCGCTCATCGAGCTTGGCCTCGTGATGAACCGCCTCGAGCGGATGGCGCGAGCGGTGAACCTTGAGCGCCCATGGGAGACGCCCGACGCCGACAGGCTCGACTCGACGACGCTCGCGAGTTTTCTTGATAGAAATCTTCGCACGCGGAGCGCGCGATCGGTCCTCGACGCTGGACTCGAAACCGTCTTTGCGGCTTCTGCCGGAGAGATCTCACTTTTGCATGCGCTCTTTTATTTCAAGAGCGGGACGAGCCTCGAAAACCTCATCACGACGGGCGGAGGCGCCCAAGACGCGCGCATCGACGGAGGCATGCAGAGCGTCGTCGAAGCGAGAGCACGCTCCATCCGCGATCGCATCCGCCTCGAGCACGTCGTCGTCGGCATCGAACAAAAGAGTGCGTCGGTTC
>JAAZAH010000100.1 GCA_012514415.1 Sandaracinaceae bacterium | reverse complement strand
TCGGCGAGCTCGATCTCCTTGGCGACGGAGACGCCGTCCTTGGTGACGCGCGGAGCACCGAAGCTCTTCTCGAGGAGAACGTTGCGACCCTTGGGGCCGAGGGTGACCTTCACCGCATCGGCAAGCTTATTGATTCCGTCCAGGAGCTTTTGCTGGGCCTGGGCGTCAAAAACGATCTGTTTTGCAGCCATGTTTATTTACTCCTCACTCGATGACCGCGAGGATGTCGTCCTCGCGAAGGATGAGATATTCCGTGCCACCGACCTTGACCTCGGTGCCACCGTATTTGCTGAAGAGGACCTTATCGCCCTCTTTCACGTCGAGGGGCGTCACGGTACCGTCCTCACGGACACGGCCGTTTCCGACCGCCTCGACCACGCCCTGGATGGGCTTCTCCTTGGCGGTATCGGGGATGATGATCCCACCCTTGGTCTTAAGCTCTTCTTCCAGACGTTTGACGAGCACTCGATCGTGCAACGGACGAACCTTCATCGCTATCTACCTCGTTGTAGTCGGCGCCCGCCAACGGCGAAGTCCCCGATGTCGGGCGCGGTGAGTTCGAAATGCACCGCAAGATCTATGCGGCGGTCCCCCTTTAAGCAGCGGTGTGCAATGAATCAAGGGGTAGCCCCGAAAAAAAATCGATTCGACAGCAGGTCGATGAAACATCAAACCAAGATTGCAGCGCGATGGTGAAAGACGAAGACACAGTCGATGAGAGGTTCATGCGTGAGGCCATGCGGGAAGCGGACGCTGCAGCCGCTGTCGGCGAGGTGCCGGTCGGTGCAGTCGCCGTTTATCGCGGTGAGATCGTCGCTCGCGGCCGCAATGCGCGCGAACGCGCTCAAGATCCAACAGCGCACGCCGAGCTGATCGCCCTCCGCGCCGCCGCTCATCGCCTTCGAAGCTTTCGGTTGAGCGAGGTGACCCTCTACGTCACCCTCGAGCCGTGTCCGATGTGCGCTGGAGCGCTCGTCAACGCCCGCGTCGGGCGGGTCGTCTACGGCTGCCACGATCCCAAGGCCGGCGCTTGCGTTTCGCTCTATCGTATCGGGCAAGACGAGAGGCTCAACCATCGCTTCGAGCTCCGGCACGGCGTGCTCGCCGACGAATGCGCCGCGCAACTGTCGAATTTTTTTAGGGAGCTCCGCAAAAATCCTCGCCCTCCATTCGCCGCCAGCCGCTAAGCGAAGAGGGAAAAGCATTTCCGCGTTGACAGATCGGACTCTTTTGCTAGTTTCGCCCGCGGAGAGCTGGCCGAGCGGTCGAAGGCGCTTGATTCGAAATCAAGAGTACCGGCAACGGTACCAAGGGTTCAAATCCCTTGCTCTCCGCCACTTCAAGCCGGGGAACGCTTTCCAAGGAAGCGGCCCGGCCTGATTTGGAGAGGTGACCGAGTGGTTGAAGGTGCACGATTGGAAATCGTGTGTGCGAGAAATCGTACCGAGGGTTCGAATCCCTCTCTCTCCGCCAGCAACGAAGCTCACGATAAAGAGCTTTCGAGTTGACTAGACGTCGAGGATGAAGCATCTCGACTTATGACCCCGTCAACTTTGGCCCGTGAACCCCGTCAGGCCCGGAAGGGAGCAGCGGTAGCGGACACCAGAGTGTGGCGGGGTCGCCCTTTAAGCTGCGCGATCGAATGCCGCGGCGGCCGGAGCGTCCCGGCAGATCGCTCTTCGGGCGGTCTCTGTGACCCGAAGACGCGCAGAAGCAACCGATCCAGCTTTCGGCGCGAGCCCTGCGATTTTACGTAGACGCCAGTGCAATTTGCTTCAACTTCGGATCATCCGACGGTATGGTCCGGCGATGCTACTCGATCGATTTCGTGTTCAGGATAAGATCGCACTCGTCACCGGCGGCGGAAAGGGATTGGGGCGCGCGATCGCGCTCGGCCTTGCCGAGGCGGGAGCGCACATTGTAGTCGCAGCGCGCACCCTAGAAGACGTGCAGGCCGTCGCCGAAGAGGCGCGAGCGCTTGGGCGAGAGGCGCTCGCCGTCCGCGCGGACGTCACCAAACGACAAGATCTCGAGGCCCTCCGTGACGCCGCCTTCGAGCGCTTCGGCCATGTCGACATCCTCGTCAACAATGCGGGCGGGGCGCCGCATATTCCGATCTTTCGCACGAGCGAAGAGGCCTTCGAGCACGCGCTCCGCTTCAACGTCACCCAGGCCTTTCTTCTGAGCCGGCTTATCGCTCCAAAAATGGTGGAACGAGGCGAGTGAAATATCCTCAACATCTCGAGCTCGCTTGGACGAATCGTCGGACGCGGATTCGTCGCCTACGGCACGGCGAAAGCGGCGCTCGAGCATATGACGCGCCTCATGGCCAATGAGCTCGCTCCGAAGGTCCGCGTCAACGCCCTCTCCTGTGGCGCGATCGAGACCGAAGCGCTTGGCAAATTCCTTGCAAATGAATCGGTGCGTAAGGGCCTCGTCGAGCGCACACCGCTCCGGACCGTCGGTTCGCCCGAAGATGTCGCCGCGGCGGCCCTCTTTCTTTGCTCGCCCGCAAGTCGCTACATCACAGGTCGCGTCCTCCCGGTCGACGGCGGGATCGTCACCTCCAACACCCCTTTTGATATCCCGGACCTCTGAGCCATGCCCCGATTTCTCATCCCGATCCTTCGCCCCGCAGAGCTCGAAAATGGCGCCGCCACTGAGCTCATCGACGAGCGGCTCACCCCGCTCGTCAAGAATCTGAACGGGCTCGAAAAGCTCTCCGTCGAAAGACAAATCGAGGGTCCGATGACCTTCAACACCAAGCGCGAGGGTGGTTTCGTCTTCGCGGGAATGTTCACGATCGATGGGAGCTCGCGCCAAGACGTCGAGGCGCTTTTCCGCGAGATTCGTAGGCTCGGCTTGGAGCTCTATGGCTATGAGGTCGCTGCCGATCTTCCGCTTGATTATGAGCAGACTTGGCCCCTCGGCGTCGACTCGCCCGGCGCGAGGCAGCTCAGCTTTCTCCGCAAAAAGCCGGGCCTCGACGACGATCGCTTCATTCACCATTGGTATCAAGTCCATGGCCCGCTCGCGATGAAGATCCATCCGCTCTATCGCTACGATCGAAATCGAGTGCTCGAGCGCCTCACACAAGAAAGTCCCGATTTTCAAGGAATCGTCGGGCTCCATTTTCGACAGCTCGAGGACATCACCGAACCGATTCGTCTTTATGGAGGCGATCCAGCGAACATGAAGATCATCATGGACGACGTGCAGCAGTTCATCGATCTTCCGACGATGATGATCGGCGTCACCCGCGAGCGTCTCTTGGTTTGATCCGGGCGCGCGCCGCGCTGCCTCGAGAGCGCCAACTCAATCGATGGTGAGCCGCGCCGCTGGGACCGTGGCTCCCCCGCCGAATCGG
>JAAZAH010000099.1 GCA_012514415.1 Sandaracinaceae bacterium | reverse complement strand
GATTATATTGAAGTCTTTACAGGTAACCTCTTTCCACGCCGGATCGGGCGGAAGCGGCTCCGGGAGATCCCCTGCATCGGGCCGGGCGACGCTGGGAGGCGGAACGAATCCGGGGGGCTCGTCGTCTCCGCATGAGCTCAGGATGGTAAGCGAAAAGAGCGCGAGGCTGCTTAGAAGCCTGCGGGGAAGCCGTGCGTCACGAATCGAGCGAAGGGTGTTCACGATTGCAATCTTACTGCAAGATGCGCGCCATGTTTAGGGGGCTCGTGCATTCTTCCACTCGGCGTTGGAGGCGGTCCGGTCATCGGCGTCGGAACGTCACGCTGCATGCCGATTACGCACCTCCGCGTTCGACGTGACTCGTTAGTTAGCGCTCCCGGACCGCAACGCCTCCAGCGCCCCCCGCAGCCTCTCCATCTCCCGCTCCCTCTCCTCGCTCCCCGCATACCTCAGCGCCACATACGCCTCGACGCCTTCTCTGAGCGCGGTCGGCGCGCCCTCCTTTTCGGCCCACTCGCGCGGCGTCATCGACTCATCGCGCGGATGGCCCTTTGCCGCGGCGGCCTCTTCGAGCGCGCGAAAGAGCCGCACCTCTTCGGGCTCACGCTCGCGCCGCCTCGAGCGCGCGATCAACACGAGCGCGACGATCGCCGCGACGAGCGTGACGATCCCGACGAGGCGCATCCTATCTCCGAGCTTGATGGGCGCGCTCAGCTCACTCTTTGGCTCCTCGATCGATCGCGCGGCCGAGCTCGAGCCTCCAAAAAAGTCACGAAGCGCGAGGAAGATCGCCTTCTGATCGCTGAGATCGTAGCCGACAACCTTCTCATCCCAGAGCATCCGTAGCGAGTCGATGAAGGCCTGGAGCTTCGCGAGCAGATCCTCTTCGATCCCGAACGCGTCGCGCGCGGGCGGGGTGGGATCAAAGCGCTCAAACGCGCCATCGAGATAGACCTCAACCCATGAGTGCGCGTCGCCGTTCTGGACGGCGAGATAGTCGCCGTATTCATTCCAGCGCCCGCCGACGAAGCCCGTCACATTCCGCGCGGGCACGCCGACCGCGCGCAGCATCAGCGTCATCGCCGTCGAAAAATATTCGCAATGCCCGGCGCGGCGCTCAAAGAGAAAATCCTCGATTGGATCCATACCATCGGCCATCGAAAGTTCGAGCGTGTACGTGTACGCACCCCCGACGAGGTGGTCGTAGATCGCCTCGGCCATGGCGCGAGGATCGTGTTGTCCGCGCGTGATTTCTTTTGCGAGCGCCTGAAGTCGATCGAGTGACGGGGGCAGCTGAAGATAGCGCTCATCGAGCTCACGGCTCTGGAGCATGCGGGACTCTTCCACGGGACCGAGGATCGCGTCGTACCGGCGGACGGTCTCCGCGCGATCGTTTGTCCGAAGATCGACGCCGCGGCGCAGCTCGACGAGATTTACCGCCGTCCCGGGCCCATTCGCCGAACGCTCAAGCCTAAGCGTATTTTCAGGGATGAGGAGGACGCTTTCATCGGTGAGCTCGCTCAGGACGGTGAAGCGGATCTCCTCTTCGTGATAGGGCGGCCGCGCCAGTGCGATGGGACGTTGCTGAAGGCTCGAGGTGCGAGCGCGCGTCTCGGTTCGCGACCAGCGCCCGCCCTCATAGCGATCGAAGCTCGTTCCCCGAAGCACGATCGGTAGAAGCGCTTCGGGATCTTCGATGGGCGAAGAAGGAACGAGGCGGACCACCACTCGACGATCATCGCGGATGGTTCCGAAGCCGCCGAGAACGAGGTTGTCGCTGAAGCCCGTCGTATGGGTTCCGGCCCCGCCGCGAATTCCGAGGAATCCGCCGTCGACTCGCGGGAAGGCGAGAAAGAAGGCGACCGTAAACGCCACAAGCGAAAGCGACAGTGCCGCCGTCCCGAGAAAGAATCCCGGTTTCACCCAACCCGGGCGCTGGAGGATCGCCTCGAGTCGAGGGTCGAACTCGCCGCTCTCGAGTTCTGGATCGCCATGATGACGTTCGAGCGCCTCGCGGATGGATGTGAGACCGAGCATCCAGGGCGTGACGATCACGTAGCCCATGAAGAGCGCGGCGTAGCTGAGATCGCGATAAAGAACGGTCGCAGCGATGAGATGAAGCAGGGACAGACCGGCGATCTGTTTGTAGTCGGCGGCGTGTCTTCGATGTGCGAGGCGTGAGATTTGAAGGATTGCGGCGAGCTCAAGCGCCATCAAGAAGAAGGGCTCGCCCATGAGCGCTCGGACGCCTTGCGCGAGCATGATCGCGATGAGTCCGATCGTCAGTCCCTTCCCATACGATCGGGCGCTCATCGTCTCACGCGAGAGCACGGCACTCCCTAAAAAAAGCGCAGCGAGTAGAGCGATGAAAAACGGTCCGAACGCGCCGCCGAGCGAGATCGCCACAAGCCCGAGTGCGGCGAAAAGATAGGCGATAAGATCGTGAGCGCGCGCGAAATTCATCCCCGCCTCCATTCGGAGGGGATGGGAGGCGTTGGGGTGTCCCCTTGGGTATTGGCCGGAGCAGGCTCGACCAGCGCGAGGACATCGAGCAGAGGAGTGAGCGTTTCACCGGGGCCGATCGGGGCGACCCTCTGACTCGACGTAATGAGGGCGACGCTTTCGCCGCGCCGATAAGCATCACGCGCTGCGTCCGCCACCTCGACGATGCGGCGCTCAAAGCGCTCCTTGAACTCAGGGAGTCCATCTTCGCGATCGTCGAGCACCAAGATGCGTGCCCGCGAGGCGCCACCGGCGCGTTCACGCTTTACCCAGCGGCCGAGCGACGCGCTGCGCAAAAAATGAAGGTCGTCGGCGATCTCAAACGATCGCAGCTCCCTCAGCCCGACGACCTCTTCCCCTTCACCGACGCGTTGATGCGCAGCCTCGGTCGAGCTCCATTCGGCGTCGGCGTGATTCAGCGCGTCCGGCGCGCCGCGGCCCGGATGCACGAGGGTCTCTTCCCCGAGGCGGATACGCCGCCTCTTTTCGATGAGCCCAAATGGGTGCTCGGTGGCGAGCTCGAGCTCATCGATCCGCAGGCGACCTCGGCTCTTCGGATGCATCCGCACGAGGATCCCGATCTGTGAATCCGGCGGGATTTGAAGGCTGAGCCCTTCGCCCACGGGCTCACCTTGAGCGAGGGGACGCGCGACGATGGAAAAGCTCTGAAAGAGGCGCTTTTGGTTGGTGATGAAAAGCTCGGCGTAGCCGCTGCGCTCGGCTTCGAGGCGTGATGGGAGGGAGAGCGAGACGCGAAGCCGGTAGAGCGTGAGATCGCTCAGCACGCCCGATAGGAGCAGAAGCGACAGAAGAAGGCCGAGGACGAGATAGAGGAGGTTATTGCCGGTATTGATGGCGGCGATGCCGACGAGCAGAGTGGAGATCAGAAAGACGCGTCCCTCGCGCGTCAATCGGAAATAGCGTTTCATCGGGGGATGGGCAGGGTCTCGAGAAGCGCGCGGAGCGTGCGATCCACCTCTTGGCGCTGTTCGTTGATGCCAATGGGCGCGTTCTTGAGTCGGAGGCGATGAGAGAGCACAGGAAGGGCGAGCGCCTTCACGTCGTCGGGAAGCGCATAAGCGCGCCCTGACACAAGCGCCTTGGCGCGAATGGCCCGCATGAAGATCAACGCCGCGCGGGTCGAAGCGCCGTGTTGGAGGGCCTTGGAATCGCGCGTCGCGACAACGATCGAATGGAGATAATCGAGCACTGGCGGCTCGACGCGGACTTCATGGACGGCGGCTTTGGCGCCGGCGAGCTGATCGCCCGAGATGACCGCGCGAAGATCAGCGAGCGGATCGGCGGCGCCGCGCCCAAGGAGAAGCTCACGCTCGATCTCGACCGGAGGAGGTCCCAGCGAGATGCGGAGGGCGAAGCGATCGAGCTGACTTTCGGGAAGAGGGTATGTCCCCTCGAAATCCAGCGGATTCTGGGTCGCGACGACAAAAAAATCGGAGGGAAGCGCACGGGTCTCACCGTCGAGGCTCACCTGCCCCTCCTCCATCGCTTCCAACAAGGCGCTCTGTGTTTTTGGCGTCGTCCGGTTAATTTCATCGGCGAGCAGGAGTGATGTGAAGATCGGCCCTGCGCGAAAATGAAAGCTCGCCGAAGACGGATCAAAGACGTTTCCACCCAGTAGGTCGGCGGGCATCATGTCCGAGGTAAACTGAACGCGTCGAAAGGGGAGGCCGAGGCTGAGGGCGAGCGCCCGGGCAAGCGTGGTCTTTCCAACCCCAGGGGTGTCTTCAATGAGGAGATGCCCCCCGGCGAGGAGCGCCGTGACGGCGAGCTCGGCCTGCGCCTCCTTCCCTCGGACCACGCTTGCGACCGATTCGACGATGCGCTTTGCATCGCGAGCTGCTTCACCGACACGCGACTGATTCATCGGAGGAGCCTAGCAGCTGGTCTTATCCTAAATCTACCGTGTCGCTGCATCGGGTGGGTTCATGCAGGCGGGTCCATGGGGTGGTCCATGGCGTGACGCGCGAACGGAGTTTCGCCGGATTTGTGAACCGAGCTCATACACTTCATGAGTTCAGAACGACGCTTCGCCGCTCAAGATCAACCTCGGTGCCGTCAAAAATCGCCGAAAATCATCCAAAACTTAGAAGATCCCCCGATCGGACGCAACGTTTGCGCGCATCCGGCGATGGCATTGGGGGACCTCGGCCTCCTCGAACGCACTCCGCGATTCTTCACCTCGCGGGATGAACATGTTCTAGCTATACTTGAAACCATGCCGCAACTCATCACCGCCATTGATATCGATGCGCCCGTCGAGCGCGTCTGGGACATCCTTTCCGATACCGCTTCTTGGGAGAGCTGGAATCCCCTCCTTCGGGATTTCAAAGGCACGCTCCGCGAAGGTGCAAAGGCCAAAGTTTCGCTCCTCTTCGAGGGCAAGAAGCTTCCCGTCTCGGTTGAGCTCGTCGAGGTCAAGCCGCGCGAGCGTCTCGCCTGGATTGGGCCGGCATTTAAGCCCGCGCGCTCGATCTTTTCGGGGATGCATTATTTCGAGCTCAAGGAAATCGAGGGTGGCCGAACGCGCCTCGTCCACGGTGAGCGCTTTCGCGGACTCATTCCCGATGGCGAGTGGTTTTGGCGTTCGGCCGAGCCCCGCGTCGAGCCGGCCTATATGGCCTTCAACGAGGCGCTGAAGGCGCGGGCCGAAGCCGGCGCCTGACGCCGCCATCGGGCAAACAAAGCGTCGCTCAGCGGGCCCGCGGCAAGGTGAGCCGCGGGCGGCGCCCAAAGTGTTCCCTCCACCACAGCGCGATGTAGCTGAGGATGAGCTCGGGAGCGCGTCTCCTGAGGCGGCCGTAGACTTCTGTCTCACGGGCGGCGAGCTCGCGAAGTCTCGGGTTGGCAAAGAGAACCGAGAGCCAATGGGCGCCGTTTTGTCCGTAAAGGCGATCGGCGAGGAAGCCCTGAAAGACGAGGTTCTTGCCTTCTTCCGAGCGCAAGAATCGGCGTTCGTAGTCGGGGAGCTTGCGCACGCCGCGATCGAGCGCTTCCTTGAGACGCGACGCCGCATAAGCGCCCATCTGGTATGCGGGCGCGATTCCTTCACCGAGAAGCGGATCGATTCCCCACGCCTCGCCCGTGAGAAAGATTCCCTCGGTGTGCGCTTTGCTTTTTCGGTGGAAATAATGCTCGGGCCATCCCGCGATCTTGGGTTCCAGCGGGATAAGCCCAAGCGATTCAGCGTAGGCGCTCGTCTCTTCACGCAGGCGTTCGCCCGAATGGATCCCACGCCCATCCATGATGCCGACCTTGAACCGTCGCTCCCCATCGGGGAGTGGATAGGGGAAAGCCCAGCGGTATCCCGGGATCCCCATGAGGACGGGCTCGAAGTCGAAGATCAGAGCCCCTTCTTTATCGAACGCTTCAAAGCGCGCAGAATCGCCCGGTCCATAAACCGCTTCGACGAGCCGTCCTAGCGGCCCCCCGCGAAGTCCCGCCTCGCGCCGGACGACGCTCCGCGCCCCGTCCGCACCGACGACAAGGACGGCTTTCGCGCGGGTTCCGTCCGCGAAAACGAGTCGATGTGCCGACGCTCCCGGTTCGATGCTCTTGAGGCGCGCACCCTCGACGACACGGATGCCCCGCGCGCGACAACGATCGATGAGCGCGTGGTCGAGGATTCCGCGATCGTAAAGGTATTGAGGTCCGGGCTCGCGGACCTCGATGTCGCCGAGGGAGGCGCGAAAGATGAGGTTTGGGACGGCTCGTCCGAAAGGCCGCTCACCAAGGAGCTCCTGAAGCGATTCGGATCCGCGAAAAGTGAGACCGCCGCCGCAAAGCTTTTTTCGCGGGAAATGCGCCGCATCAAAGAGCGTGATGTCCTCGGGATCGATCCCCCGTTCGAGCGCATAGAGCGCCGTCGACGCGCCTCCTGGCCCGCCCCCGATGATGGCGATCTTCGCGTGGCTCATCGCTCAGCGCGCCTCAACCACAATGAGCCGGCGAGCATCGAGAGCGCAGCGCCAATCAACGAAGCGGCGGGCGGCAGCGCAAAATCCCAAGCAACGTCGACCGTCACGCGCATGAGGACGAGGCAGGAAAAGACGGAGAGGCCGAGCGCCGCAATCAGCGCGAACTGAGCCCGCGTTCCGTTTGAGTCCTCGCTTGGGATGCGGAGGATCCACGAAGAGAGCACGATGAGCGCCGCAACGAGGCTCGCGATGATCGCGAGGGGGATCTCATTCATCATCGACCTTGAGTGTAGTCCAGAAAGCGCGACGAGCGAGGCGCAGCAATCCAAATCGAAACGGACTGACTGAATTGAGGGGGTGAAATTTTAACTCTCCTGCAACGTAAGAAGAAGTGTGGGAGCGGGAGCAAGCAATAAAGAGCGGGTCGCGTTTCGCGTGATCGAAGGGGAGAGACGTTGGGTTGAGGGCCCGCGTCCTTTCCGGTTGCCGGAGCGTCAATGTGTAGAGTGCGGACGGCGCAGGCTTAGCAAGCGCTGCGCTTGCGGCGCGAGGGCCTCGGTACCTCTACTCGATGCAAGGCCGATTCTACTCTCGGATGAGGTCCGACGCGCGCTCGAGAAGAGACTCACCGATGCCTTCCGAATGCTCCGTGAGGATCCGACGCCTTCGACAGCCGATCACATCCGCCATCTGGTGCTTCCGCATCTGGTAGGGCGCCTCTCGGATCACCGGCGTGCCAACCGCATGAAGAAGCTCGGTCTCAGCGGATACCGCGAATTTCACGCGTCCATCGAAGCTCAGGTTGCATTTTTGGTGGCCGTCCCGCCGAAGCTTCCCTCGCGCGCAGGCTAAAACCCTCGGCT
>JAAZAH010000098.1 GCA_012514415.1 Sandaracinaceae bacterium | reverse complement strand
GCCGCGGCGTCTTCGATCCCGAGGAGATGACGAACCTGCCGAAGACGCTCCGCGCGCGCTTGACCGAAGAATGGCAAGCGCTCCCGCTCAGCGTCTCAAAGGCGCATCAGGCGCGCGATAAGACGCGGAAGCTCCTCCTCGCGCTCCCCGATGAAAAAGAGATCGAGACCGTCCTTATCCCGATGCTCGAGCGCTTCGATCCCGACGCTGTCGACGAGGAGACCTTCGATCTCGACGCGCGCGAGCCTTCGACCACCATCACGCAGTGCATCTCGAGCCAGGTCGGCTGCGCGATGGGCTGCGTCTTCTGCGCCTCGGGCGTCGCGGGACTCAAACGTCATCTGAGCGCCGCTGAGATCGTCGGGCAGGTTCTCCTCGCGCGCACGCTCATCGACGAAAATGAGCGCATCCGCAATATCGTCTTTATGGGCATGGGCGAGCCCCTCCATAATTACGATCAGGTCGCGCGCGCCTTGGTCCTCCTCACCCATCCCGATGGGCTGAACCTCTCGAAGCGCCGTGTCACGCTCTCGACGAGCGGCCTCGTCCCCGAGATCGATCGCCTCGGACGAGACTTCGGCGGGCAGGTCGCGCTCGCCATCTCGCTTCATTCGGTGAGCGATGAGCGACGCTCCGCCATCATGCCCATCAACCGCAAGCACAATCTCCGCGCGCTGATGGAGTGCCTCGAGCGCTATCCGCTCCCCAAACGCCGCCGCATCACCATCGAGTACACGCTCATCCGCGGCGTGAACGATTCGCTCAAAGAGGCCGATGAGCTTGTGCGCCTCCTCCGCCGCATTCCCGCGAAGGTGAACCTCATCCCGATGAACCCCATCTCGGAGAGTGATCTCGGCGCCCCGAGCAACGACCATGTCCTCGCCTTCCAGAAGCGGCTCTTCGATCGCGGCCTGCCGGCGTTCATTCGGCGCGAGCGAGGAGGGGAGGTCGACGCCGCTTGCGGACAGCTCGCCCTTCATGGCGCGGCGCCTCGAAAGAAGCATCTCCGCACGGTCGAGGTTTAGCGCGCCGCAAATGGCGGACTGAATCGAATCGGCTTCGGCGCGTCGGATAGGGGGCGGTCTCCCATACGCCTGCCCTTTTTCGTGCGTCTCGCGAGGGCACGCCCCGAGGGTACGCCGCGATTCAAAGCCGTGATAAGGTGCGACGCGTCATGAACCTCCCGAGAGCCCTACTTCTCGCTTCCGCAATTTTCGCCTCTTCACTCGTTTTTTTCGGGCCCCATGCCTCTGCGGATACGCCGCTTCATTTCGAAGAGCTCCCAAGCAAGATGGTGCGCATCGATGGCGTGCTCCGCGAATGGCCCGACGAGCTTTTTATGTCGATCGGCAGCGGGCACGACGCGGCGGGTCGGATCGCCCTTGGTTACGATGGCGAAGGCATCTATGTCGCCGCCGAGATCAGCGATGGCGATCTTATTCGAAATCGCCGCCCAGGGCGGGATGACGATGGGGTGCGTCTCAGCCTCGTCGATGCGGGGGCCGGCGCAAAAGACGTTCATCTCTATCTCTTCCCAGCGCTTGCTTCAGTCGCCCCGGCGGGCGTTTATCTCGGCGATTCCAATCGGCCGAAGAGCGCGATCAGCCGCGCCAAAATCATCGAGTCCCGCCTCGATACCGGCTACATCATCGAGGCGTTCATCCCCTTCCGCGATCTCAAAAATCTAAAGGATTTTCCGCGGGCGCGCGGCGCTTTGGCGCTCATCGACGCCGATCCCGGAAGACCGACCCGGATTGTCTCGACGGCGACCGGAACGAACTTCCTTCCCATCGAAGGCACCGGGGGCGAGCTCGGCGCGTTCACCACGTTCATCAAAGAGACGCGCCTACGCGATCGGCAAGTTCGCTTCGATGAGCGGGCCAATGTCTTTGGCGGACGCGCGTCCGAACGTGTCGCGCTCGTCGACGGGACGCTTTTTGTTTCGGGCGCCGATTATGGCGATCCCGCGGCCTATCAGACGCTTGGATTTCGTTCGATCCTCGCCGTGCATGCGCACGCTTTTGAAGATCTGACAGGCGACGGTCGCGCCGAGCTCTTTCTCAAGCTGAAAACCGATGATGCGGGAGGAGAGCGCGACGAGGCTTGGGTGGTTACCTTCGAAAAAGACGGGCCGAGGGCGCTGATTCGCTTTCCCTATTCGGCGCGCATTCGAGGAGGACGCGTTCACGGCGAGGCCGAGCTGGTTGCGCGATCGGGGCGAGGTCCGAAGGTGCTCCGCGTGCGCGCCCTCCGCGCCGAAGGCGTCGACGCATCGACGCTTACCCAAGACGAGGACGAGCTCTCGCTCATCCTCCCCTTTGGGCCGATCACCTCACGTACGTACGCCTTCGATCGCGGGACGCTCCGCCTTCACGCCGTCGAGGCCAATCGGAACTATCAGGATCCCGCCCTCTCCGACAGGGAAGGCGAAACGCCTCGCGCCGAAAAGCCGACGGGAAGTGCGCTCATCGAGGCCGCACGCGCCGATCTCGGCCTCTCATCCTCGCTTCCTGTCCGATATGAACAAAGTGCGGACATCGCCGAAGACAACACACCCGAGACGCTCGCCATCATTGGCAAGCGTCTCATCATCGCGGGCCCGGGGTTTCGCGGCGGAAACGGCTATTTTTCGTACGAATTCGGCGTAAACTCACCCGAGGACATCGTGCATCTCGGCGCAGAGGACGTCGATGGGGACGGAAAGCGCGAGATCTTCGTTTGTCTCCGCCAAGACCTCGGTCAAGGCGTCACGCGAACCATCCTCCTCATCTATCGGCTCAGCCCGAGAGGCTTCTCGCAGATTCACGGGCGCGAGATCGCGCGTCAGTACCAAGGCAATTCGATCGTCAATCGCTACCGCGTCGCCGGTAGCGGGAAAGCGCGCCGCCTCATCGTCTCGCCCGGAGAAGCCAAGGGGTTTAGCCAAGAGAACTGGCCTTTTGGAAGCATCGTCGGAGATCCCTACGCGCCCCTGCTTCTTCCGTGGTCCAGCCGCGAAGAGCGACTTCGCCTCGAGTAATCCG
>JAAZAH010000097.1 GCA_012514415.1 Sandaracinaceae bacterium | reverse complement strand
TTTTAACTGGCACGCTCTGTGCATGCATACTAGAGTATTCGCATCTCAGGGGTGCCTGTCCTCCTCCTCCCCCCCCCCCTCTTCTCGATTGGGTGCCCCTGAGATCAACGGCCTGCCATGTGGAGTAGTTGAGCCACGGCGGGCCGTTTTTATTTAATCACAAGCGCGCGAGACGCGGAGAGGCGCGCCTCGAGTCGAACGCGAGAGGACAAGACCCTCGGAGAACCGACGCGTTATTTGATTCTCCTCAGCGACGGCGGCGTCGTTCCGCTTGGCGGCTTGGGCGGATCCCCTTCGGGAGGCGCTTTTCGACCAAACGCGACGTGAATGACGTTATCCGGCGTCGCATCCTCGTCTCCATCCTCATCTCCATCCTCGTTGCGGGTGCCCGTTTCGGGCTCGCCGGCGCGGAGAGTCTCACCGATGAGCGGCTCCCTCGCCGAGCCGCCGAACGCCTCTCTTTCGTCCTCGGGCGCCTCCGGAATCACGCTCAACATCTCGCGACGGCGAGCCTCACGCTCCACCTCGGCGTGGATTTCGGGCGGCATCGACTCGGGGAAGATGAGCCCGCGTCCGTCTTCGCCCACAATCGCGAAAACGGCTGGCCACGGGACAAAGCAGGCGTGGGGCGTTCGCTGAAAGCTCAAAGTGCCCGAGATCCCCTCTTCATCCAGAAAAAGATCGGGTATCGGGACGGCAAGGCCGTAACCGAATTGGAATACGAGCTGCGGTTGATCTTTGAGGTGAAGCGGCGCGACAACCCCATCGAAGCGCGGATCAAAATGGACGAAGATCGCGCCTTCGTTGAGGAGCGATTCGGCCACCTGATGCTTGGGGGGCATCTCCGTACCGTCTTGCATATTGTGTGTGGTAGCAGCCTCGCAGTGCGAGCGAAAGCAGAAGGCTTAGCGGAGTGCGCGCTTTGTCGCTCCCGACTCATCGGAGAGGGCTTCAAAGACCTCGACGAAGAGCGCCTCCCAAGCCCTCCCGAGCTCATCCGAGTATTCGGCATCGAGCTCCTCAAGCGTCACGAGGAAGACGTGAAGCCAGGTCCTGTACATCGCCATCGTCACGCCATGACCACGCGCACCGTGCGATTCGCGGAGCCTTTTGAAGGCGAGCTTCCCCGTCTCTCTCCCTTCGCCGAGCGCGAGGGCCGCGAGGACGCCATGGATGAGCTTCTCGTTCTGGACTCGAAAATCCGTCCCTTCGAACTTCTGTCGAATGGACGCGTCGCTCCGGAGGAGGTGATCGTAGAAGCGCTCCGAAAAGCCCGCTTGACGGGCGCGCTGAAAAGAAGCTCGTAATCGTTGCATTCGATGCCTTTGACGGAAACTCACCCCCGCTCAAGACACTTGATTTTATCCGCTCGGGAGGCGCGGACCAGCGAAAATTGCTCCGAGAGAACGAGAAAATTCGAGCGACGCTCCGTGTTCGGCGAGCAAGTTAAACACGTCATTCGAGCGCAGCCCTCGATTGCCTTCGTTCAGGGCTGCACGAGCCAGATGCCGAGGATGAGGAGGGCAAGCGCGGGAAGATGGCCGAAAGCGAAGCGCTCCCGAAAAAAAAGCGTCCCAAAAACGAAGGCGAGCGCCGTCCCTATCGCACGCTTGAGTCCTTCGACGATGCCCGCTTCGAGTCCGGCGAGGGCGAGGTATTGAGCGCCTAGGGCCGCGGTGCCGACAGGTGCAAGGGCGACAATGGCGGGGAGCTGCCCACGCTTGATGCGGAGCTCGCCGAGCTCGCCCCTCGCACAGAGTATGAGAAGGGCGATCCCACCCATCATCATGTTAATGGCGAACCCATGTCCTCCCGGAGAAGCGTAAGCGAGCGCCTTCTTATCGATGACGGTCGAGCCCGCCCACGCAAAGGCGACGCCGACCATCAGAAGCTGCGCCAAAAGCACGCGCCGGTCGTCGCTCCGCGAGCGCAGTTCCCCATAGCCAAGGACAAGCCCCCCGAGGAGGACACTGAAGACGCCGCACCACTGAACGAAGCTCAGACGCTCTCCGAGAAGGGCGCTTCCGAGAAGCGCCGCGAAGATCGGGCTCAGCGCGAGGAAGGGGACGGTCTTTCCAAGCGGCCCCCAACGAACGGAGAATAAGAAGAAGAGATTCGCGAGTCCATGAAGGAGGAGGATGCCCGCACCGGGGATGAAATAGTCGGTGGACGCGATGAGGGGACGTTGATCGAACAGTCCCCAAACCAGAAAGAGCGGAGCCTCGGTGAACGCAACGAAGACGAGGAGCGGAAAGGGGCGAAAGCCCGATGCGAGCGATTTCCGGAGGACATCAAGGAGGGAGAATCCGGTGGCCGCCGCGATCGCAAATACAAGAGGCAGACTCATGAGGTCCGGTCGTTCTAGCACGAGAAAGACAGCCGGCGCCCTTGCATAAGAGCGCGAGAGGACACATGTTAAATGCGGTTCTTTGACAGCGTGGCCCCCGGGCGACGCATCCCCCAGCGTTCGCGTCTCGATGCGAAGATTATGGGGGCGATCTGGCTTCGACGGGGATGATGAAGGGTTCGTGGCGTGACCGCCGGCCCAGGCACGGCGTAAATACGCTTGGGAAACGTCAATTGCCAACGATAACGGCATCGCTCTCGCGGCCTGATTAGGGTTTAGCGGAGCCGTCGAACTAAGGAGCCAGCCTGTGCTCCTTAGGGAGGCGTCATTTGAACAGGCTGGTCCTTATGCATGTCATCCGGCATAGGGGCGAGATTCAAGGGTGGCTAGCGATTCGGAGAGCCTGTCCGTGGGCGCGATGAAGAGCGAAACCTCAAAATACGGACTACGCACGTAGAAGCGAATCTGGAGCATTCTCGGACCCGAGTTCGACTCTCGGCGCCTCCACCAGAACACCCCTTGTTTCAAGGGATAAAAGCGCACCATCCCCTTCCGCGTGAACATTTCGGTGAACTTTTTCGTTCGCCGCACGCGGGAGGGTTTTGTGCTTCATGGGCACGCGTCGCCTCATGGCATCATCGTCCGAGGCCACCAGCCGCCGCGAAAGCCGGCACGTCGAAGACCTCAGGCCTCCTCAAGGAGCAGCGACCCCTCATCGCTCGGTCGAAGCAGCTCGTCTCCCCCGCAAAGCGTCCACGTTTCTAGGGCGTCAAGTTCGAGCACCACAGGCTGGCGGTCATGGACGTCGACGACATCGGGTCCGGCATCGGTCGTGAGGATCGCGTAGGTCGATACCTCGGGGGCGGGCTCCCAAATCGCCGCCAAAAAAATCGGAAGTCCATCGGCGCGGGCAATCCGCATCTTCCGCTTCTTCTTTTCGCCTTCACGCGGAGGGCGCCATTCGAAGAACGCCGACGCGACGACAACCGCCCGCCTCTCTGCGAACGCCTTCCTGAAATACGGCTTCTCGGCCACTGTCTCGGCGCGGGCATTGATGGCCGGCTTGAGATCTTTTTTTTGCGCCCAATGCGGGAGTAAGCCCCAGCGCATTGGCTCGACCTCCCAAGGCGCTTCGCGCTCGGGGCGGAGGAGGATCGGCATGGTGTGCGTGGGGCGAACGTCGAGCGAGCGAACTTTCGCGATCTCATCGACGATCTCAGGGCCGACCCACTCCGTGAACCGCGAGAGGCCCGGGAGCGCTCGGAGATCCGTCTCGTAACGGCCGCACATCCTTTCACTATGCGGAGCGAAGCGGCGAAGACAAGGGGCGCGAGGGCGAAGGCGCTCCCAACCGCCCGACGTGTTCAAGCTCCGCTTCCAAATGGGACGAGTTTGCCCCGATCCATAGAGGATAAAGCGCGCGCTGTTTGGGCTGAAGAAGACCTCGATGAAGCAGATCGGCGTTCGCCTCGCCATCGCGGGGCGTCGGCCTCCTTGGGATCCACGACGCGATCGACGGTCACTGGAAGGCCCTCTTCGCCGTCGTCGCACTTATCCTCGCGGCGCGCTCATTCCTCATCGGATCGCTCGGTCGTGCGCGCCTGCGCGGCCCAAGCGCGGATCGAATGGGGACGCGAGGGGCCCGAACATCATGCGGCCGCGTCTCGTTCTCGCGCTCGCTTCGCACGACCCAACTCCCGCGATCTTTGGCGCGCCCGGGAGGATTCGAACCTCCGACCATCGGCTTAGAAGGCCGCCGCTCTATCCGGCTGAGCTACGGGCGCAAGGTCCGTTTGCGCACAGGCTGCACGCCGGGACCAAGGGGTCGGGGTGGTGGGATTCGAACCCACGACAACAAGCACCCAAAGCTTGTGCACTACCAGGCTGTGCGACACCCCGATGCGACTCCGATCGAACGAGATCGCGGGAGGAAACCTAGCCTCTCTCGGGCCAAGGCTCAAGTCCATTCCGATGAAGGAGGCGGTCCATGCTCCTTTGCGGCTCTGGAAGCATCCGTCCCGCCGAACCTCAGGCCGTGATGGAGGCTCCGCCCTCTGCTCAGCGCTCTGTAGGGGGCCCGCCGGATGAATCGCCCGAGGCCTCTTTCGCCTCTTGACGATTCTTCACGATCGAGGCGACGATCGCCACGGCCAAAAACCCGAGGATCACGCTGAGCGAAATGGCCGGATGAAGCTGCCAATTCGCATCCCAGGAGCCCGCAATCATCTTGAGCCCGACAAAGATCAGGACAAAAGCGAGCCCCGTCGGTAGGTAGCGGAACTGATCGACCGCCTCCGCGAGAAGAAAGAAAAGCGAGCGCAGTCCCAAGATCGCGCAGATATTCGAGGTGAAGACGATGAAGGGATCGGTCGTTATCGCAAAGATCGCGGGGATCGAGTCGACGGCGAAGACGACATCAGAGAGCTCAACCAGAACAAGCGCGGTAAAGAGGGGCGTCGCCACCCGCTTTCCATTTTCGACGATAAAGAACCGCTCTTCTTGGAAGGTCGAGGTGGAGGGGACGAAGCGATTGACGAACTTCATCACCTTGTTGTCCTCGGGGCGAACCTCCTCGTCTTCCTTCTCGAAGAAGATCTTCGCGCCTGCGTAGACGAGGAACGCACCGAAGACATACATCACCCAATGGAAGCGCTCGATGAGCGCCGCGCCGCCGATGATCATGCCCGCTCGTAAAAGGAGCGCGCCTAAGATGCCGTAGAAAAGCACCCTATGCTGGAAGATCCGAGGGATGCCGAGCGAGCTGAAGATCAGGATAAAGACGAAGATATTGTCAACAGAGAGGGATTTCTCGAGCACATATCCGGCAAGAAATTCCCAGCCCTTCTCGCTACCGAACTCCCACCAGACGAAGGCCCCAAAGAGGAGCGAAATCGCGATCCAAATCGCGCTCCAGATGGCCGCTTCGCGGAACCGGACGACATGCGCTTTACGGTGGAAGACCCCGAGATCGAGCGCGAGCATCAGGATGACGAAGGCGATGAAGCCGGCCCAATAGCCGGGTTTCCCAACCGATTCAGGAAAAATCATGTCGATGCCGAAGCCTTAATAAAGGAGAACGCCATGGCGTGTCGAATCAATGCGCGCTTTATGCGCGTGAGCAGAGAAGGACTCCCGACTCGCCGAGCCTCGTCGAGCCGAGGCCGTCCTTCCATTGCCGCGCGTTCGCGCCTTACGGTCGATGAGCAAAAAAATGCGCGAACATCCCACATCGCTTGACTATTTCACTCCTAAGAAGCTTGGACAAGCGAAGAACGGCGCAAGCACCCCTTTGACGAGCTGCCGAATCGTCACGCACGCGAAATGCGTTGGGG
The DNA here is from genome assembly GCA_012514415.1 of Sandaracinaceae bacterium. Lineage (GTDB taxonomy): Bacteria > Myxococcota_A > Polyangia > Polyangiales > Houyiibacteriaceae > JAAYBZ01. Next base: position 5,201 of record JAAZAH010000097.1, on the reverse strand, counting down.
TTTGACGGGGGTCGTTTCGGGTGTCCATGCTCCCTGCGAACCGAGAAGCTCGCAGCCACCGAACGCGCGGGCAGCGCGCCAAATCACGCGAGATGCAGTTGGATCCGCCGCCTCCGCCGCGAGGTCGTAGGCCAAAACATGGCCAGAACATGGCCGAAACAATGGCAGGCGGAGGGGGCGCGCGCCGACAGGAGCGATCGCTCCGGAGGCCTCTTTGAAGCTCAGTTGATTTTCTCAACGCTCACACGTTGGCGTCGCGATTCGCCCCCCTTTCGCCAGAGATCGAGCCCTCTGATATACTCTCGAGCGACACTCTTAATTTTTATCCATGGGGGGTGATTCGATGAAGAATCGACGACTTCTCTCTCAGCTTGCGCTGCACCTTGTTGCCGCATCCGTCCTCGTGTTCTTTGCTTCTTGTTCGAATATCTTTGTCTTTGCCGACCAATGCGAGGTCGACGAAGACTGCGGCAAAGGACAGCTCTGCGAGTCCTCTTTTTTCTCAGCCCGCTGCGCCGTGATCTGCGAATGCGACTCCGACTGCAACGACGACGAAATCTGCATCCGACGGCCTACCGAACCGAACGCTCCCGCGCGATGTGCGCGAGGCTGCCGTACGCATGCAGACTGCGACGGCGAAGGCGAGCGCTGCGTCGATGAGCTCTGCCGGACTGGCTGCATCGACGATGGAGATTGTGGTGCGAACGAATATTGCGATCCCCAGCGGGAATGCGTCACGCGTGAGTGCGAGCAATCGTCCGATTGCGGCGAAGGCTTTGTCTGCGAGGGCGTGTGTGTGAAGGGATGCCATGCCGACGACGACTGCCCCGGCGGCGAAGGCTGCGTGCGCCTCGGCGACCATCCCGGCACCTGCACACCAGCGGCATGCATCGGCGACGAAGACTGCAGCCAAGGGGAGATCTGCCTCTGCGGCCTCTGCCACGAAACGTGCGAGAGCGATGACGATTGCGAGGAACACCAGCACTGCGCGCTCACCGTCCAAGAGTGCACGCCCCGGCGCTGCCAAACGCGCTCGGATGTTGTCTGCAGCCATCAGTCCTGCCCGACGATCTCCCAAGATGACTGGAAGGGATCGCTCATCACGCCCTGCTGCATTGGCGGCTCCGAAGAGGGCCGATGCGGCTTCCGAGCGATGGACCTTCTCGCCCGTTCCGATAGCTGCGGCGAGCGGCTGATGCAGTCACAGGATTGCGATTGCGAAGAGGATGAATGCTGCCTCTCGGACGGAACGTGCGGAAGGCGCGTCAGCATCTTCGGCCTCCCACCCGGGGTCTTCGAGCTTTGCACGCCCAAGAGCGAGGAAGAGAGCCCGACCTGCGGGTCCGGCTAAGCTCAACTGCTGCAGCTGAGCATGGAGCAGCCAGCGCGATCCCTCGCCCATTCGGGGCGACGTTTTGCGAATTCCTCTGCGCCACGCTGCTCCTCATACGGACGTTTGAGCACCTCGAAGAGACGCTTGAGCTTCGAATCATCGCCCTCGCCTTCGAGCGCGTCGATGGCTTCTTGCGCGAGGTAATTGCGCGGGATGTAGAGCGGGTTCGATCGGTTCATTCGCTCGATCCTCGTAAGCGGCTCCATCCCATCGATCCGCACCCGATGGGCCCATGCATCGAGGAACGACCGAAGGGCCGCGATCCCCGCCTCGCCCATGAGCGCCTCCTCGCGATAATATGCCGGCATGAAGATCTCGCGGAGTCGATCGTCGGTTCGAAGCGGGTCCTCGACGGGCACCATCGCAAGGCGCCGAAAGAAGAGCGTCATATCGATCTCGCTCACGCGGAGAAGTTCGAAGAGGTTTTCGACAAGCACATGATCGTCGCCTCCATCGATACGGAAAAAGCCAAGCTTCTGAGCCAGCATCGTGTGGTACTCGGCTTCGAATGCCTCTGAGTACGCATCGATGATTTCCTCTTGGCTCAGCGAATCTCCGAGGAGCGGCAAAAGGGCGTGATGTAAGCATGCGAGATTGAACGCGCCAATCGAGGGCTGCCGTCCAAAGGCGTATCGCCGCCCATGCGCATCCGTCGTATTCGGTGTGAAGCTCGGATCGAAGTCCTCGACGAAGCCATACGGCCCGTAGTCAATCGTGAGCCCGAGGATCGACATATTGTCCGTATTCATCACGCCGTGGATGAAGCCGACGCGCATCCACTCCGAGATCATCCGCGCCGTGCGCCGCGCAACCTCGAGGACAAACGCCCGATAGGCGTCGGGGCCATAGGGCGCCTCGATGTCCGGAAAAAAATGGCGGAGCGTAAAATCGGTGAGTGCGCGAAGCAGATCGAGATCCTTCCGTGAGCGCGGAAGCTCAAAGCTTCCGAACCTCAGAAACGACGGCGCAACCCGCGTGATGATGGCGGAGGGCTCGAGGCGGACGCGCCCGTCGTAAAACATATCGCGAGGAATCTTCTCGCCCGTCGTATAAAAAGCGAGTGCGCGGGTCGTTGGAATGCCGAGGTGGTGCATCGCCTCGCTGCAGATGAACTCACGGAGGGTGCTCCGGAGGACCGCGCGCCCATCGGCTCGGCGTGAATAGGGCGTCGGCCCGGCCCCCTTGATCTGGATTTCCTGAAGCACCCCCTCGCGGTCGACGATCTCTCCAAGTCCAATCGCCCGACCATCGCCTAGCTGACCGGCCCAATTTCCGAATTGATGCCCGCCATAACAAGCGGCATAGGGTCTCATGTCGGGAAGAACATCGTTTCCCGAAAAGAGATCGAGAAGCGGAGGCTCCGCAAGCGACCTCGGCTCGATACCGAGAAGCTCGGCCATCTCCTCGGAGGCAATGATCAGCTTCGGTGCCTGGACGGGCGTTGGCTCCACAAAGCTATAAGCGGCCTCCTCCACGCGCCGAGGCGTATTGACGCGATTTGGATCGCTTGGGAGCTCACGGACGAAGCGATCTTCGAATTGGATCATCCTTCACCTTAGCACCCTTGTTGGCGTCGTTCTCGGCCACCTTTTTCGCCAACACCGAGGCAGCGTGCGCGACCACCTTCTAGCGATGGATCGCACCGAGACCAATGCACTGCTACGCTTGGCGCAACCTCAGAGCTCAGAAAATGAAATCACTGAACCTCCTTCGCATCGTCGGCCTCTTCGAGGGCGCCTCCTTTCTCCTTCTCCTCTTCATCGCGATGCCGATGAAATACCTTCTCGATATGCCGCTTGCCGTCCGCATTGTGGGAAGCGCGCATGGCGCCCTTTTCATGGCTTATCTCTATTTCGTCTTTTCTGCCGCGACCGAGCATGAATGGCCGCTCAAGCGTTGGGCCTACGCATTCATCGCATCCGTCGTTCCCTTTGGGCCGATGATCTTCGATCGCTCGCTCAAAGAAGAGATGGAAGCGTTGAAGAGCGACGCTCAGCCCGCCTGATCGCGCGGGCGCAGTGGACTTCGCGAGGCACGCCCGCCCTAACCGATCTTTTCGCGAAACGCTTCTTCGCTCAGTCCTTCGATCGCGACGACTTTGTTCTTGCCGCCCTTGCCGCTCGCGATGCTGACTGAAGAGCGCCCAACACCGAGGGCCTTGGCGAGCGTGCGGATGAGCTCATCATTCGCCGCTCCGTCCACCGGAGGCGCGGCGATAGCGACCTCGAGCGCACCTTCGCGAAAGCCCAAAATGCGGCTACGCGCGGCGCGCGGTTTCGCGCGAACCGTCACACGGAGGATGCCATCTCGGACCTGAATCTCTGCCATCTCGTATCGAGCGTAGCATAGCCATCCTACGGCCTCGTTTCCGCGGAGCCGTGCGGCTCCTCCGTCTTGAGCTCCTCCCTCCAAGCGTCGTAGGCTGCCATATGCCCCGGCGTCCCTCCCGAAACCTCATGCGCGCACTCATTCTCTTTCTCTCTTTACTCGCTCCCCTCCTCACATCCTGCGGCGAAGAAGAAGACAGCCGCGTGTGGCTCAAGGGCGACCTCCACCTCCATAGCGATCATTCACACGACGCACGCGACAACCCCCTCTCAGCGCTCGTTCCCCTCGCCGAATCGCTCGGCATGGATTATTTCGTCATCACCGATCATGACAATCACGTGAACGGAAAGCTCACGACGTGGGACGATCCGCACTATCGGAGCGATGCCATGGTGCTGCTCTATGGGGTCGAATGGACCACGGGTCGGGGGCACGCGAACTTTTTTGGCGCCGAGCGCTTCGAACACGAGCGGCTTTACGCCCTCCGAGAATCGAGCGGCGAACAGGTCGCCGAAGAAGCCGCTCGCCAGAGCCTCCACTTTTCGATCAACCACCCCATCGGGAAAGACCTTTGGGAGTACGGCTTTGACCACCACTTCGATAGCATCGAGATCTGGAACGCTCTCTTTCTCGCTCCCAATCGAAATCGCGACGCGATCGCGCTCTGGGAATCGCTCGTGATGGAGCAAGGGCGGCGCATCCCCATCCGCGGCGGAAGCGATTGCCACCATCAAGAGGGCGGCGAGGCCGAGATCTTTAATATCGGAAATCCAACCACGTGGGTTTATGCGCGCGACCGAAGCGGCGAGGCCGTGCTCAACGCCCTGGGCCGAGGAAACGCCTCGATCTCTTATGCCCCGACCGCCGAGCGGCTCGAGCTCTGGGCCGATGCCGATGGCGATGGAAAATACGAGCTGTTGATGGGCGATACCATCGAAAGCGTTCCCGAATCGCTCGCTTTCGACTTGCGCGTCGAGGGGACACATCCGGGCGATTCCTACCGCGTTCTCATCATCAAGGATGGAGAAACGCTGCTCGAAGAGACCGTCCGCGCGGTCCAGCCCAGGCTCACGCTCACCTTTCGCGATTCGCCAAACGGCCGCACCTTTTATCGCGCGGAGCTCCGCGCCGAGCCTCCCCTCCGCCACCTGCAGACGACACTCCCTGAAGCCTACGGCGATATGATCGCGCTCACGAATCCGATTTATGTCGGGTACCCTTAAAATAAGGCCGCGATCGGCCGCACTTTCGTCGTGGAGCGCTGAAAATCGTTCGTTTTGGCCACGGCACGAACCCATTTGGCCCACAATGACAAAACATTGACACACCGTGCCATGGTCTAAATCGCGCGTTTTGGCGATGCTCAAAAGAGACAAGGAGGCAATCATGCAAGTCAGCCCGTCTTTTGAGGTCCGCAATCTCCGCTTCGAGTTCAGCAGCGATATTCCCAAATTTTGGCAGGGTGGACCGAAGTCCGTAA
>JAAZAH010000096.1 GCA_012514415.1 Sandaracinaceae bacterium | reverse complement strand
GAACGCGATGCGGTGATTCTCTACGCCGCGCTCATCGGCGCCAATATCGGCCCACTCCTCACTCCGCTCGGATCGCTCGCGACACTTCTCATCCTCTCCATGGCATCCCGCGCGGGCGTCGCGCTACCGACGCGATCCTATCTTCGTCTCGCGGCGCTTCTCACACCGCTCCTTTTTCTCTTCGCACTTTTCGCACTTCTTTTCATCGAAGCGAGGAGCCCGCTTTAAGACGCGCGTCCCGCGCAGATGAGGCGATCTTCACGGAAGCGCGGTGCACATTCTGCGCTCTACCCGGATCCACCCCGGTCCGCATCAGGATTTCGCCCACGCCTTCACACACCGGGCGCGTTTTCTCAGCGAAGTGAGAAGAGTTTTCCTTGAATCTCTCCAAATTTATTCCATTACTTCGTCGGGTAGTTGAAAGTGAAAATCATTATCCGGCATGGCGCGTTGTGGGCGTCGCTTCTTTCTTTGGTCCTGATCTTCATCCTCTCAACGACGAGGGCGAACGCGGATCCTGCCCCGCTCTCACCCCCGGAGCTCGTCCGGCTTGAAGCAGGCATCCGCCCGGACGATGCGCGCGAAGAGGTTCGCATCCGCTTTCTCATCACGCTCGATGAACACGGAAAAATCGAAGGGCTTGAGATCCTCGAGGGCCATTCGCCGGATTATGACGCGCGCGCACAAGAGGCGCTCGAACGCTCGGAGTTTCGTCCGGCGCGTCGTGGAGACGAGCCCATCGCCTCGCGCTTTGAGTTTCTCTTCGTTTTTCCCGAGATCGAGACCGAAGCCGAAGCGCTCGACGCCCGAGATGAAACTGCGCGGTCCGAGAGCTCGCAGGACGAGGAGGCAGAGCGCGACGCAGGGCCCGAGTCCCGCCGTGCCGATGGGCGCGAAAACGGAAACTTCGAGAGCAATGCGCGCTCGGGAAACGAGGACGCCGAACTCAGCTCTTCTTCCGCGGAGTCGCATGATGGTGAAGACGGAGCGCATGCGAGCGATGAAGATGCTTTTGACGAAGAGGAGGACGACGCGCACGTCCCTCGCTTTGGCGCTCGTGGCCGGCGAGATGGGCTCAAGGAACAACGCGAACGGTCGGTCGAAGCCGTCGACGTCGTCGATGTCCGCGCAGCCCATCAAAGGACGGCCGATCTCGGCGAGGTGATCACACGCACCGAGGCCGTCACGGTGCGACGCGAGGGCGGGCTCGGGAGTCCCGAGCGGATCGGTCTCGGCGGCTTCGAAGGGCAGCAGGTCCGTCTCTTCCTCGATGGCGTCCCGCTCGGATATACCGGCTTCGCCTACGGCCTCTCCAACATCCCCATCGCGATGATCGAGCGCGCCGATATCTATCGGGGCGTCGTCCCGATCCGCTACGGAACGGACGCGATCGGCGGCGCCATCGATCTGGTCAGCCCTCCAATCGCAAGCGAGCCTCGGCTGAACCTCTCCTATCAGACGGGCTCCTTTGGCACGCATCGCCTCTCGGCAGGCGGAAGCTACCGGCACGAAAAAACCGGCTTCATCACACGCGCCAACGTCTTCTTCGATCACGCCGACAATGATTATAAGGTCGAGGCCGACGTATGGGATTCGAGTGGGCGAAGCATCACGCGGGACGTCGTGCTCTTCAATGCGGGCTACCGGGCGTACGGCGCGCTCGTCGATGTCGGTGTCATCGATAAGCCCTATGCGAAACTCTTTCTATTGCGCGGCTACACCACCTATCACCACCGCGGCATTGGGCATAACGCGACGATGTCGCTGCCGGTCGGCGAGGCGGATTATGCCCAGCGCGGCCATGGCGCAACGCTTCGCTACGAAAACGACTTCCTAAACGAGCAGCTCTCGCTCTCGATCGTCGGCGGATATAACAACCATAACGTCCGCTTCGTCGACCTCGCGAATTGCTTCTACGATTGGTTCGGGAACTGCCAAGATGAGCGCATCCTGCGCGGAGAAATCTTCAACGGGGGCTCCGATCTCACCATCCAAGAGCATCGGGGCTACGCGCGCGTCAACGTTGGCTACCGGCTGAACGACAAGCACGCCTTCACCCTCTCGCTCGCGCCGACGACGCGGGCGCGGGACGCGCATAACGCTGTGGCGAGCACCAACACCGCGCTCTCCGGCACCAGCTCGATGACGAACTTCATCGGGGGCATCGACTATACGTTCACGCTTGCCGACCGATTTGAGAACTCCGTCTTTGGTAAGCTCTACACGCTCTTCGTCGCGGCCGATGAGTGGAGCCCGGCGGGCGAATCACGTCGCCTCGAACGGCAAATGGTCACGGGTGGGTTCGGCGATTCGCTTCGATTCGATCTCCATGAGGCCGTCTACCTCAAGGCCTCCTATGAGTGGGCGACCCGCCTTCCCGGTGGCTTCGAGATCTTTGGCGATGGTGCGCTGATCGCTCCGAATCTCTACCTCAGGCCCGAGCGCAGCCATAACGGCAACCTCTCGCTTACCGGACGCATCGAGCGGGAACGCTTCGGCTCCCTTCGGGGCGAGATCGCCTTTTTCGCGCGGCGCATCGACGATGTGATCTGGCAGAGCCTCGGCCGCTTTGATTTCACCTTCCAGAACGTCGCCACTGGTCGTGCACTTGGCGCAACGCTCAGCCTGAACTACCGAACGAAGCGCGAGATCTTCGGCCTCCGGGGCAACACCACGTATCAAGACTATCGGAGCATTTCGAAGGGGGGCGGTTTCGAACGCACCTACGGCGACCGAATGCCCAACCGCCCCTATTTCACAGCGAACCTCGAGGGTGAGCTTTCCGCGCGAAACTTCATCGCGGGCGGCGATCGGCTCTCGCTCATCTCGGGCTTCCGCTACGTGCACGAGTACTTCCTTGCCTTCGAGAGCTTTGGCGCCTCGACCGGGAAGCTCATGGTGCCGTCGCAGTTCGTGCTCAACGCCGCCATCAACTATTCGGTGCCGCGGAATGGACGCGTCCTCTCCGCCACCATCGAAGCGCAGAACCTCAACGACGCGAACGTCTACGACTTCTTCGGCATCCAACGCCCGGGACGGGCCATCTACGCGAAGTTCACGCTCGATATCTAGGCTCTGCCTAGCGTTGGGCGCTTTTCACTCATGAGAGAAAGAGCAATGGAAACAACCAAAAAATGGCTCGGTCTTGCTGCAATCTCGCTCTGCGCGCTGCTCGTTGCGGGGTGGGTTGACGATGCAGACAACGACGATAAGGGGGGCGGAGGCGAGCTCGCCTATGTGGCCGTCGGACGATTCCCCACGGG